>JAYVFX010000817.1:0-5518 GCA_043772795.1 Deltaproteobacteria bacterium | reverse complement strand
CTACGCCTGAACCAGAAAGCCTTAACGGTAAGGCAACGAAGACGGACACTGTTGAAGCACGAGGATTTCGCGATGAGAGACAACACTTGGGAGAGACAGTCAAGTCGGAGTGGGATCTTGAAAAATAGGATGAACGGACGACGGCTGTGTCGCACGCTCAAAGCGGCATGGGGACTGCTTTCCGTCTCCTGGCTGATTGTTGTGATGACAAGCCCCTTGGCATGGAGTGCAGAATTAACCTCTCTGGGACAGGTAACGTTCACGGGACACATTGCGCATGACAAAGATGTCAGTGCCATATGCACTACTGGTGAGTTTCTCGTTATCGCTGCCGACGAAGGGGCCTTGGTCCAAGTATTGAAGCGAGAAGGAGAGCACTATGCCGTGCTACGGGATGTGGTGCTCGATACCAGCGGCAAAGAACTCGATATCGAAGGTTTGGCCTGTGACGGGAACTCAGTGTACGCGGTGGGATCCCATTCGTGGAAACGAGACACCATCAAAGCAGACAAGTCGTACACAAAGAATCGCGCAGCGATCATCAACATACAACCAGAGCCTAGCCGGGACCAGGTGTTTCGGTTCACCGTAGATACAGAAGGTCAAGCCTCACCCATTGAAAAGACCAGCCTGCGGGCTATGCTCGATCACGACGAGATCTTCCACACTTTCAGTCACGTACCCAGCAAAGAGAACGGTATTGATATTGAAGGCATTGCTACGCGTGCGCAACGCCTCTACGTCGGCTTTCGTGGCCCTGTGCTGCGTGACAACTACGTTCCCGTCGTCAGCTTTCCGTTCACCAACCCTGTCGCACAGTCAACGCTGCTGTTTGTCACCCTCGACGGCCGTGGGATCCGCGACCTGGCCGCTGTCGAGGGTGGATTTTTGGTCCTGGCAGGTCCCGTGGGAGATGGCCCGGGCTCCTATCAAGTGTACTTCTGGGATGGGCAGGATTGCCTTCCTGGTACACGGGACACCGGTCAGGTGGGGCAGTGCACATTGCTGGGCGAGGTGCCGGCTGTGGGTGAGGCGAAGGCGGAAGGCATTACGGTAGTTGCAGAAGATGATGCCAGGTATGAAGTGCTCATCGTGTTTGATGGTCTCAAGAATGGTGGGGCAACCCGCTTCCGGCTGCCAAAGCGATAAGGAAGGTCTGCCCTCCGGTGCATTGAGGCCACTGGCAAATATTTGATTGTTGGCCGTCTTTGAGACCAATAGCAAGCTGTCTCTGACCTACTGGACTTACAACTGATGACAGTAGGACACACTATTTGTTACTATACCACTGCTACGGTTGGCCTCTGAGGGAAATCGCTCGTGAACAGGACTTCTCTGCAAAAGGAACGTCATGACTGATTTTGAAAACAGAGACAGCAAGAACGGATTCTCCATAAAGCTGTGGCAAGGCGAACCCATGTGTTTACTGCGATTCGATGTCGCTGAGCCTGAGCCTGATTTTGTCGGCTTTGCGATTGAATGTCGGAGTCCTGGAGAGACCGAGTTCCTGCTGCTCCTAAACCGGATCGCGTTCTCCTTCGATAGTCCTGTTGCAGAGGCCGTCACGGGGGTACGCAAGTTCCCGTCGACGTCGTGAGAAAGGAAGAGAGTAACTACGGCCAATTCGATGAAATCGACCCTCCGTTAGGAAAACGCATTCGCCAGTACTGCCGCGACCTCGACTTCGAGGAGCCAAGGAATATCCACGACTTTGCGTGGTCCGCGACGTTCGTGTCGTGGTGTCTTTTTATTGCCGGGGTGACAAACAAGGAGTTCAAATTTCACATACGCTACGCAGTCTTTATCAAATGGGCGATTCAGAGCCAGGACAAAAACACAGGACTCTTCCGTACGCACCGGATAGACGAGTACACTCCCCAGCTAAGTGATTTCATCGCGAATAACCGTGGTGGTGGGAAAATCACCTATGACGAGGCACGCCCGCAACCCGCCCATGAGTCGTTTCAGATAGCGAGAGACCTTGCGGTAGCGCAGTTCGAGAAAGGCTACCTCACCGATATGCTCCTCGTGCATCAAGGAAATATTACCAAAGCAGCCCAGGCTGCGGGGAAGAACCGGCGTGCCTTTTGGCAACTCCTGCGCAAGCACGGGATTGATACTCAGAGTGTGAGGGCTGCTCAACAAATACCTGACCTGGACAAATGCTGACATGGACTAGGACAAATTTGTCCTACTGGTCCTCGTAAGAAAATCGCGGGTTTGCAGCGTTATGGCTGAGGAAGGTAGGACAAATAGTAACATGATGCCGGCTGAGGCCGTCAGGAAAACCACGCATTTCTCCATGGTACAGTAGTTGCTGTTACGAGCTATCCCTGGAGAAACCAGTTGTGAACTCAGGCGCACCGACACCGCGGAGGTCACCGATCTTTTACGAGATCCTGGCCTATTTCGCTGATCATCCCCAGGCACAGGATACAGTGGAGGGCATCGTGGAATGGTGGTTACTGGAACAGCGCATCAAACAGGCAACGACGCAGGTGAAAGGAGCGTTGGAACAACTCGTGGCAGAAGGACTGGTGATTGCTCGCGAAGGAACCGCAGGACGTGTCTACTACCGGGTCAATCGGCAGAAGCTGCGCGGGATTCGTCGCCTACTGAAGGAATAGCGCGCAGAGAAAATAGTGTCCGTTACAGAACAGAGGAGCAATGTGGTTGGTAACGAATGAGAAAGGAGTCTAGAGAGATGGCGATTAACCTCACAAACATTCAAGGCAACATTTTTGGCGGTTTCAGCAAGGATTTTCAGGCGTTTCTCTTCTTAAAATTTAAGGGCGACACAGCCGGGCGAGCATGGATCGCGGAAATAATGAAACCGGACAATCGCAATCGCGTTTCCACCAGTGAGGAGGTGCTCAGATTCAACAATCAGTTCAAGACGCTTACCGCGCAAGGAATCAAGCCGGAGACGGTCATCGCAGCGGCCTGGACGAACCTTGCGCTCTCGTTTCAGGGGCTCAAGAAGCTGGGCATCGCGCAAACGGATTTAGACGCGTTTCCGCTGGTCTACCGGGAAGGCATGAAAGCGCGGAAAACCATCATTGGCGACACCGGCGAGAGTGATCCGGCGAAATGGATCGAACCGTTCAGGTCTAGTGATGTACACGCTATCTTGCTCGTGGCCGCAGATAACGAGACGGATTTGCTGGTCCGAATTGATGATATTACGACTACGGCGGCGTTTACTGCCGGAGTGACGATACTCCTGCAGCAAGACGGCCGCACACGGGTTGACCAGCCAGGGCATGAACACTTTGGGTTTAAGGATGGAGTGTCGCAGCCTGGCATTCGCGGCCTCAATCAGCCAGACGACCCGCAGACGAATCCCGATCAAGGGCATCCAGGGCAGGATTTACTGCACCCTGGTGAATTCGTGTTAGGGTATCCGACACAAATCCCACGTGCGAATGGCCACGAGGGGCTGAACACCGATGAAGGGTCCCCGAGTACCTCGGGACCAACGTGGACGGCAGATGGCTCGTATTTAGTCTTCCGGCGATTGCAACAGGATGTCTCCGGGTTTCGACGCCAAGTTGCTCACCTGGCGAGGCAACAGGGCATATCAGAGGATCTGATGGGAGCTAAACTCGTCGGGCGCTATAAGAGTGGATGTCCGTTAGAAGCAACGAAGTTTCAAGTTGCGCCGACCACTCCCTCGTTAGTAGATCCTGGGATTGCGAATCCTGCGTTAGCAGATAGTGACGCCCTCAACAATGACTTCGAATTTGGCGACGATGCAGATGGGGCGATCTGCCCGCTTGGTGCCCACATTCGCAAGGCCTATCCCCGCGATGAACAAACACTCCCCGACGCGCTCAACCCAACTGCTAAACGAGAGGATAGCGAGAGCGAAACCCAAACGCATCGGCTACTGCGCCGTGGCATTCCTTTTGGGCACTCGTTTGGAGCGGTGCACGGTGGGGGCGCGCACGATTCGCGAGGTCTACTATTTCTGGCGTACCAGACAGACCTTGTACGTCAGTTTGAGTTCGTCCAAAGCCAGTGGGTCAATGAGGAAAAATTCCCTCCGTTTCCCACCGGGGCGCAGCCAGGCCAGGATCCCATCATCGCCCAGTCAAAGGTCGGGCCATTTGAGCTGAGTCTTGAACATTCTCTCCAGGTCAAACACTTTGTGACTACTACTGGGGGGGAGTACTTCTTCGCTCCTTCCATCGACGCGCTTACAAAGATTGGGAGTAACATGATCTGATAAATGCCAGCGCCGAAGGGAAAAGGAGTTACGTTCGTGACACCGCGAAACCTTCTTACACCTCGTCCTTACCAAACTTGAAGGCTTCTCCCACAATTGAACCGAGATTGAACCAATTGTGACTCGCTTGTTTCTTGACAGTTAATAGGAATCTACACCAAGGATTATTGTGGCTGAAAGAAATAATGGGTTCCACCGACGAAGGAGTGCGAGTCGATCAGTGTCGAGCAGGTTGTTCTTCGTCGGTGTGATAGGGCTCCAGGGGTGCGCTTTGCACTACTACGACCCTCAGACATGTGCCGAACATGTGTGGGGGATCGGGCATATCGCTATGAAGACAACGGCGCCAAAGGAAGGTCATCAGGCGGTGGTCCGTGGCACTGATTTGCTTGGCGTCTCTGTCGGTCAAGCAGATGAGGGACTATATTTTTCCCTGGGTTGGGACGGACGGCGTCGGATCGAGATTCTCGATCAAAATACTGTGGTGGGGTTGGAGTGGCCAAATGGTGACTTTTTCAATGTCCGTATTGGCTCTACAGTACCACGCCTTCCACAGGTTTCAGATGGAAAAGAGAAGGAGGAGAAGTGATGAAGAAAAATTTCGCACGGAGAGTGATGGTCACTCTTCCAGTTTTGCTCATGAGCGGTTGTGCCGTGGGTTACAACTACACGCTCTTTATGACCAAGTCCAACTTTGGGGTGGATATCGATACCAAGCCACCGACAGTCGAAATCTCGCTTGCTCGCCGCGAGGTGGTGATTGAACCAACCTTTGAGGGAGGGAAAACGCTCCCGGTATTCGCCACATTTAAAGCTCGGAATACAGTAGCTACTTCCTTCTTGTTTGGTGTTGATTCCATGTTTGCTGGAGGAGAAGCTGCCATTACCCTGGCTACACATCAGAAGACCCAAGATCAAAAGGGCGTACAGGAGAAGAGTAGCGAAGATCGAGCGCGTGAAAAGAAGCCAGCAAAAGAGGCGCAACCCACAGAGGGAGATCCGTGTGAAGATAAGCACGGTGAACTTTGCTTGAGTCAAGCGCCAAGAGGAGAGACGCTGTGTGAGAGGCTTCCTAACGGCAAAGGAGAGAACATTCCTGCTGACGGAACAGTCAAGCCTTTAGTCTTTGCCACAGATACAACACTCGGCCTTAAGGTGGCCTGGTCAGGAACCACTGCGCAATTTCCAGACTCCTTCAAGTTCGGTTTCAACCGCAAGGAGTTCGCCTTTGCCCCGGTTTCGGGCCGATGGGCAAAGGATAAAACTTTCCGTGTGCGAATGCCGTCTTTC
>JAYVFX010000816.1:0-5692 GCA_043772795.1 Deltaproteobacteria bacterium | reverse complement strand
TTACGAACGTTGCATTTGGCGGCCCAGAGCACAAGACATTGTACATCACGGAATCCGGCCTCGGGCGCATCGTCACACGAGAATGGCCACGACGGGGGTTGGTGTTGTTCCCGGATAGGTAATAGGCCTTGTTGAAGTGTAGGGGCACGGCTCGCCGTGCCCTACCAGCCCGACAGGGCTACTCAATCCCCTCCAACAACGCCAAACGTACTAACGCGAGCGCGTTGAAACTCATTCGCGTACGGTCGGGACGGCCACGTCCAGCCATTTGATATTGCCGTGTTTTAAAACCTTTACCATCAGTGATGGAGATGAACGTCTGCCCACGCGCGAGATTCTGTGATTGGTCGGTCAGATCAGGCAGTGAGTATACCGCTAAACCGAGATCACTCCCAGCTTGTTCTCGTACTGCCCAGGCAAGTTCATTCGCGAGGGTTTGTGGATCGCGAAGAAGCTCGTCAATGCGATTCGCTTGTCGTGAGTGCGCGAGCAATCGACGCAGTGACGTCTGTCCGTTATAGATAATCCCCTCGAAGAAGCGTTCGCGGTCAGCCTCTTGCAAACGGTCAGTGACCATCCCACCGGTGAGATCCTCACATACCGCGATAGTCTTCTGTTTCTCGCGCAGGAGATTGCCAACGGTCTGCTCTATCGTTTCTTCATCCACTGCGAAGATATGTTTGCCGATCAACTGACGCATTTCTGCTTCGACCGGTGCAATCAGTTTCATCGCCTCTTCTTTTGACGAAGCTTTCGCCGCAATGCGGATGTCGACCTGCCCAGGATGCGCAAGCACTCCAACCGTGGGATTTTTCGAGTTGGCAATGAAGTGCCCCATCAAATCGTCGACACGGCTTTCCCCAAGTTCCGCGACTTTTAGTACGCGATAGGTAATAATCTCATTGAGTAAGAATTTGCGTCGCAGATACGGCGCGACTTCATTATCGAACAACCATTTCAGTTCAAACGGCACACCTGGCAGGACGAAAATCGATCCCCGCGGGGCTTCAACAATAAACGACGGTGCGGTGCCGTTGGGATTCGTGACCGGAATCGCCCCTTCAGGCATATAGGCTTGGCGTTCGTTGTTTGGCGTCATGATGAACCCACGACTGCGAAAGCGATGCATGATCTGCTCAAGAAATGGTTGGTGCAGAATCAACTTACGACCAGTGACCTCAGCTACCGCCTCACGTGTGAGATCGTCTTGCGTAGGACCAAGACCTCCACTGGTAATGACGACGTCCGCGCGTTCGAGTGCGCAAGTCAACACTTCTTTCATGCGCTCGGGGTTATCTCCAACGGCTGATTTATGAAACAGATTGACACCTAACGCGGTTAGCCGTTGAGCCATCCACATCGAATTGGTATCCATGATTTGTCCGAGCAGTAGTTCAGAACCGATTGCAACGATTTCCGCAGTGGCCATATATGCGTTCCTCTCGCTCACGAGGTATGATGCATGCGCCCTCGCAGGTCAACCAGGAAGGAGCGAAACCGATTTATGAATCCCACCGGCGTGTCCATTAATAAGGAAAGCTGGGCGCTATTACGTGAAGAGCCTCTGTACTCTGCCCGTTTCATCGACCGTGAAGGAACGGATGAGTTAGCGCTTGTCATTCGGGTCGAAGTGCTCGATTTTTTCTTTGACATTCATCCGCCGCTCACGCTCGCCCTCGACACATGGCAGAGTTCACAAGGAGTATGGATCGTATTAGTTACGTACCAGCTCCCCTCTCCCATTGGCCCGCCGCAGGTAGGCGTATTCTACCTCAACCCACAGCATATTGCTGATAGCGAGATTCTCCGGAAACTCTCACGGCACGATACATTGTCAGTGATCTTTTTGAGTGAAGATTGCCAAGAGCATTACACGGTTACTATCGTGCATGATCCGCAAGCTTTCGCACAGTGGCAACCGCAACTCGCAGTGATTGTACAGGAGATACAGAAACCGTTACTGACGGATGATATTGATTCTGACTTCGAGGCTGCGATGCGAGAATTAGAGGCAGCGGAGTAGAGACGCCCCGCCGGGGCGTCTCTACCAAACTTCGACAGAATTTTCTCTGCTCAGGCCTCTTCAGGAACCAATTCAAACAACTCTGCGTTCGGCAATACGCCGCCGAGGTTTGCCTTCACGGCCTCAAGTACTGATCGTAAATGACGGAAGGTCACACGATCGCGTAGAGCGATGAGCGTTTGCGCGTTCTCTTCAAGGAAATTGGTAATCACACTTGGAGAGATCAGCTCCACCCCTCTGAGGTCAACGACGATCTTCTGATGTCCGGCTCGAAGAGCCTGGTGGATGCGCTGAAGGATCTCGCTTGCGCCACTAGCGTCTAAGACCCCATCGAGACAGAGAGTCAGCGCTTTCAACGGCTCGTTACGAATCGCCCGCGTGCGTAACAGCGCGCCTTGCAGTTGACGACGGGTCACACCCACTGCGTCTTTCAATGTCGAAACGAAGGATGTTTGTTCTCGTACCGGAATCGGCTGCGAGAGTTGTCGCAGAAGCTGCATAGTCGAGGTATAAGACCCACGAGGAGCATTCACAAATTGTCGGCATTGAGCATAGTTGGCCAGTAGGTTACGAATTGCCGAACCTTTCCAGCCGAAAGTTCGCTGCCAGATAGACTTTCGGCTGTATACCTGCTGCCGCGCCCAATGGAGACCATTCTCTAAGGCCTCAGGCGTCATCAAGCGCGGGCGAAAGACTGCATGTGCGCCATCGTACTGTGACTGATTCTTCTGGAGAACCCGTCCTTCACGCTCAAGTGTCGTAAACAAAGGAGTCCCTGGAGTAGGCGTGAGCAAGGAGATGTAGGGGAGACCAATCCGCGCATCAAGACAAAAACGAACCGTCCGTTCGAACACCCCTTCATCATCGCTATCGTAGCCGAACACAAAGTGAACGATGCTCGGAACCCCATGGAGGGAGAGCACCCGAAGCGGAGCGATCAGTTGTTGTAGGGATTCCGGAGTCGCCGCCGTTTCTGTAGTCAGATAGCGGGCAGAGATTTTTTCTCCATCAAACAAGAGTCCACGGCAACCGCTTTGCCTTGCTAATTCGACTAATGTCGGATTTTTCACAAAAGAGAGATCGGCTGGACCGACCCATCGACACTTGAGGGGCTCTAAGCGACGCAGAAGATCAATTGCATACACAGGAGGATCACCAAGTCTCTCGCCTTGGAACACCACCCATGCGTTGGTCGACAGCGGTAGGATCTCTTCCCTGACAATATCGGCGGGGAGTCGGCGCTCTCCCCCTTGGCCACGTAAGCTAACAGGGTGAAACAAGTCACTGCCCACAAAAGGCGGTGTGTTGCCTTGGTGCTCAAGCTGGTCCATCATTCCCCATCCTCCCAATTGCATAGATACGGAGTGCATATGTTAGCCTTCTTCGCACTCAGCGTCGAGTGGCGCGCTAAGCCCCCTGCATGGGGTCAAGACTCACTCTGCAAGGTCACTCCAGGGGCTCAACAACTTCCGGGTCATCGTTCGACGCGACGATCATCTTCAGCAACGACGAGGGCTTGCATTCCTGCCTTCGTAAGCTCTTCTGCCCGGACAGCAGCCTCGTTACGAGAACGGAATGGCCCAAGGCGAAGCTGATAATACTGGAGCATGCCTGACGAAAAGGAACTCAGATAGGCATCTGGCTGCTGGCGGCTTAATTCACTCATCAGAGACGAGATCTCTTCAGAGTTAGTTGAGGACGCCAAGAGAACGGCATACGTTGAAGGAGTACTGAGCTTCTCTGTAGGCAGGGTTCTATCAGGGTTAAGTACTTGGACCTGGACGGCAGCCGTCCCTGCCGCCCAGACGCTGATACGACGAGCAGCCGCATAAGAGAGATCAATCAGGCGACCGTATTTGTACGGTCCACGGTCGTTGATGCGCACCTCGACCGACTCCCCCGTATCGACATTTGTCACAATAGCTCGAGTCCCCATAGGAAGCGTCCGGTGAGCTGCCGTCAGCTCATGTTGGTTGTACACCTCTCCATTAGCCGTGCGCTTGCCGTGAAATCCTGGTCCATACCAAGAGGCCCTTCCTTTCTGAACCTCCTTCCCATCTTGGGGGAGAAATACCGGGAACTCCTCCTTATAAGAGGTAGAAGAAGCGTTCGCCTTCTCCTTCATCGCATTTCTGGGAAATAGCAACGTAGGAAGTGATGGAAGCGAAGGAAGAGAAACTGTTGGAACAACATTAAGGAATGTTGCGTGCTGTTGTTTCTGCATTCCACCGCAACCTCCCAACATAAGGACCGCGCAGGCCCCAACCAGCGAGTAACTTTGTACCACCATAGCGGGCGCATATATCCGTCATCGCTGAACTCGGCAAGGGCATGATGTTCTCTTATTTATCTATTTTCAGCAAAATTATAAAACATCGCTTAGACAGCGATCGTCGAGCCATCAAACTTAGTGAAGCGAAACCCGTCAAAGTGTTCTGGATAAGTGGTACGGAGGTGAGCGAGTACCTTCATCGCTACAGCTTCACCAAGCGTGAGTCCTGCGATCCCGTCAGACCGCCAATGTACCCCAGCGACATCTCGCCCCAGAGCAATGTTTGACGCGAGCTTGTTGATCTCTCCCCCAACTGTTAGTGCAGCTCCCCTGTACGGGGTAAGCGAGAGACCATCAGGACTCACCACCACCGGTGTAGGAATCACATGCGCCTCATTGAAAAATGCCTTCAAGACCGTGGCACAAGCACCGGCAATGGCGGCATGTCCTGCCGGATAGGCTGGATGCGTGGGACAGCCTTCCGGATACGCCATGGGCAAGAGATACGAACCGGTGGCATGAAACACTTCGCCAGGAGCTTTCGCATTGAGAACGTCTTCATACAACGGATATTCAGTAATACGGGTGAGGTGGTTCTGGACCCGCCCACCAAACGCCTCTGGACGTAGCCGACGATGGACTAACCATTTGTGGTACCAACTGGCTTTCAGCGCGGGATTGGCTACCCGAGCGACGCAATCAAGCGCGTCAGGAGGACCAAAGGTGATAAAGCCCCCTTGCGTCAGTGATCGTTTATACGGATGGTCGCCTTTCAACGGTGCTCCCATAGCCAACAGAATCAGACAGGCGTTAAGAAACGCTTGATAAGGGTAATCGCGGGGGATTAGCAAACTTGGCTCGCCCACCTAAAGGCACAGCCTCAAAGTCAGCATGCTCCCCTGTAGCTATGGCCTTGAGAAAGGCGTCGTACGCAGGCAGATCGACCTCCCCGCGCTCGTTATGCGGCAGTCCTTTGGTGTAACTGGCAATCTTGGTGGGATACGCGTCTTCGTCACCATTCGTGGAAAATGAGGGAGCCGGGGTCTTTCTGGGCGCCTTTGCTCCTTCGGCAGATACAGGGATACCGACCATCCCAGTCGTCAGCGACACAGTAGAGATGCTGCTCAATTTCCCGAGGAATTCACGCCGGTTCATAGCAAATCAGTCGGGAGTCCAGTTTACCGCCTTGGTCCAAACTATGCTGCGCGCTGCCCTGGCTGTTCTTTTCCAACTCCAAACCCTGTGTAGGGTCGTTTATAGGGCGCGTGGAACGCCAGCACGATATCTTCCTTAGGCACGCCAGCCCGCACCAACTCTGTGGCGATTCCCTCCTCTGTCCAATCTTCCTCAACCCAAAATTGCTCGTCGCGCAGGCGGACGTAGAGCGTGGTGTTCCG
>JAYVFX010000815.1:0-12854 GCA_043772795.1 Deltaproteobacteria bacterium | reverse complement strand
ATCAAGGCGTTCGGTTTCTACGGTGCGCTCTTCTTTCATCCCCTGATCTTGCGCTAAAATTGCTCTTTCGGCACCTCAATTCTCAGCGAAGCATGAGCTACTCCGCTATGCGCCCACGTGGCTCGCGCAGATGCCAGCTGCGGTACCCGAGGGGGAACTCGAAGTGCTTCAGCGTAAAGTGCACGGCGCGACCCAGGAACGGATGTTACGAGAGATGGCGGAAGCGTTGGAGGTGCTAACGGTACTCCGTCCCATTGTGGTGTGGATCGAGGACTTGCACTGGAGCGACTATTCGACGCTGGACCTATTGGCATCGGTGGCGCGACGGCGCGGCCCCGCACGATTGCTCGTCATCGGGACCTATCGGCCCACGGAGGTCATTGTCAGCAGGCACCCGCTCAAGGACCTCAAGCAAGAACTCCACCTGCATCATCACTGCGCAGAAGTGGCCGTGCCGTTTCTGGAGGAACCAGAAGTCCGGCAGTACCTAACGGCCCGCTTTCCTCACCACCAGTTACCTCTTGGCTTGGGGTCAATGCTCCACGAGAGTACCGAGGGTACGCCGCTGTTTTTGGTCAATGTGATCGAGGACTTGGTACAGCAGGGACGGATTGTCGAAGCGGAGGGTGCGTGGCGCTTGCAGGGTAAGGAAGCGGAGGTACGGGCGGGTGTCCCGGAGAGTCTACGCCAAATGATCGAGAAGCAAGTCGAGCGGCTCACGCCCGAGGAGCAGCGTGTGTTAGAGGTCGCGAGTGTTGTCGGGAGAGAGTTCTCTGCCGTCGCGGTCGCCGCAGGGTTAGAGCGTACCGCAGAGTCAGTAGAAGAAGAGTGTGAGAGGGTGGTCCGGCGCGGCCATTTCTTGCAAGCGGTGGGTATGGAAACGTTGCCCGACGGGACGATTGCAGGCCGCTATCGTTTCCTGCACGCCTTATACCAGAGTGTCCTCTATGAGCGAGTCGCAGCAGCGCGGCGTACCCGGCTGCATCGGTGTATCGGCGAGCAAGGAGAGAAAACGTACGGCAACCGCGTCGGGGAAATTGCTACCGAGCTGGCGCTGCACTTCGAGCGAGGCCAGGATTATGCTCGTGCTATACAATATCTCGGGCAGGCGGCGGAGCAGGCTATGCATCGCGCTGCCTACCGAGAAGCGATTGATCTCCTACACAAAGGACTGCGGCTGCTGCAAACCGTGCCGCCTGCACCAGAGCAGGTACGGCAGGAGCTAGCCTTGCAAACCACGCTTGGCGCTTGCCTCACAGCCATCGCAGGGTATGGGGCACCCGATGTGGAACAGGCATTTGCCCGTGTGCAGCAGCTGTGCCTCCAGGTAGGAGATGACCCACATTTATTCTCGGCGATATTTGGCCTCGCACTCTTTCACGGGGTACGTGCCGAATTTTCCCTCGGACGAGAATATGTCGGACATGCCGTACGGATAGCCCAGACGTGCCAAGACCGAGCCCAGCTTCTGACAGCGGATCTCTTGTCTGGAATGATGTGCTTTTATCTTGGAGAGGAAAAGGAAGCGAGAACACACCTGCAACGTTGTATAGCGACGTATGACCCCCAACAGCACAGCGCACATATGCTAGACCATGCACAGGACCCTGGAGTGGCTGGGCTTAGTTATGAGTCGTGTCTTCTCTGGCTTTTGGGATATCCCGATCAAGCAGCACGCCGCAGCCGAGATGTCTTGGTGTTGGCTGAACGCCTTTCCCATCCCTTTAGCCACGCCTTAGCGTTAAATTTTGCGGCTGATCTGGCGCAATTTCGTCGAGATGCGCCAGAATGCCTAACGCGAGCAGAGGCGCTCATAGGTGTGGCGCAGGAGCAAGGATTTTCATACTGGGCGGCCCAGGGTGCGATTGTGCAAGGCTGGGCATTCGCAGAGCAGGGGAATAGAGAGGAAGGCATTGCACAGATGTGCCAAGGTCTAGAAGCCTTGCAGGCGACGGGTACAGCCCTAGATTTACCGAGGTATCGGGGCCTGCTCGCCGAAGGCTATGAGAAGCGAGAGCAGATAGAGGAGGGACTCAAAACCCTGGCTGACGCCCTGGTGATAGTCGATCATACTGGGGAACGATATTGGGAGGCGGAACTCTACCGGCTCAAAGGCGAATTCCTCTTGAGGACGATACCACTGAAAGCAAAGGGAAAAGGCAGGAAGGGCCAGGAACCGGCGGACGGAGAAGTTCAGGCAGAGCAATGTTTTCAGACGGCTTTGAAAATCGCACAACAGCAACAGGCGAAGTCGCTAGAACTGCGTGCGGCAACGAGCCTGGGACGATTGTGGCAGCGGCAGGGCAAGGCGAAACAAGCTCACGCACTGTTGGCCAAGATCTACGACTGGTTCACCGAAGGGTTTGCCACCAAGGACTTACAAGAGGCGAAGACGCTTATCAAAGAATTAAGCCAGTGAGTGATTGAGTCATCGAATCATCGAATGAACAAATGGCGTGAAGCTCGCGTTACGGCTGGCGGACCGTCGATTCGCTCTCGGATACAAGGACACTCACGTCCGACGAACGCGCCGAGTACGAAAGCTATGTCCAGGTCAATCACGTGATGACCATGCTCAAAGCCAAGGCGCGAAAATTTCTCCAGTCCACGGTTGCGCACTCAGTCTAATGGAGCCAACCGTCCGACGTGTGGTCCGAGAGCGGGCGCGCCACCGCTGTGAATACTGCGGTCTAGCGGAACGCAATGTCTATATCCCGCACCACATTGACCATATCCGGCCCAAACAACACGGCGGTGATGATTCGCTTGTAAACCTCGCGCTGGCCTGCCAAGGATGCAACTTAAAAAAAGGACCAAATCTGATGGGGCTCGACCCGGAGACAGGAACGCTGGTCGCCTTGTTCAATCCACGCGAACGGGTATGGGCCGAACATTTTGTTCTCCAAGGTACCTTCATCAGAGGTCTCACCCCAGCAGGGCGAGCTACAGTACAGGTGTTGGATATGAATAGCAGGGAGCGAGTGAAAATTCGCGAAGATCTGCGCGACACCGACGATCTCACGTAACCCGTGGAGGAGAAGGGGAATTGGGGGCAGGTCTTTACTTTGGCATTCGATCTGTTGCGTTTTTCTCATGCCTCGTTTGTTACGTTCGTCTCCTCATTACTCCTCTCCCGCCAGTATCCCCTCAAGATCGCGCCCGCCATACAGAACCCGCTCAATCAAGATGGAAGCCCGATCTGTTCGGTAGAAAATCACATACTTCTCAAATCCCTTCACGCGCCAGATCCGCGGATTCTATATGCGACTCTTCTTGAGCCAGTCATTGTATGAAAGCCAGAGTTTCACTTCCCCCTTTTTACGGCTGCCTTTCCGTATCTGTTCAGGGGTGGGACGATACACTCGGGCAATGAACGGGCTAGGGTTAGCCTCCAAGAATCGTTCGATTTTATGGATGTTCGCTACAAAATTCCTGGCAAGGTCTGGAAAGGGAGTTTTTAATCCCACAACGATAAAAAGGCGTACCCCTGCCCGCATGATTGCATCGATTTCCATTGGGTTACGTCCCATGTGTTGATCGTGAGAAATGACTATCCAGCCTCTTTCTCCTACTATGGGTAGCCACTCTATATCATCCGGGGCTTTTCTCTCTGAGGTCTCCTTAAAATTGTCGTCGTGTATTTGCACTTCTAGGCCAGCCTCCCGGAGGATTTTGGGAAACGCATGACCTAAATCGCGGTCAGTGAAGAAAATCACCCTCAGGCAGCTTGTGGGTATTCGTACAACATCGCTGCGTCCAGTTCTTCCTTGCGAAGGTCATAATCCGCAGCAACATCCTGTTCCAATTCTCCGGCGTCGATGCGTTCGACAATGACGGAGGTGGAAATACCACAACGGGAGATAATAGGTCGGCCAAAAGCGCGGCGGGCGTCAATTACGATGAGCTTCTGCTCATGACGAGGATCGTCAACGGCCCCAGTTATGAACGGATACAAATGGCTGGGGATGTTTGCCTGATCCCAGGTAATTCTTTTTATATGAGCCTCAAAGAGTTTCTTCATGATGAGCTGGCCTGACCTATTAAGGTTAATTAACTCGCCATACTTATCGAGAAGAAGTTCCCCGGCTGCGGTGCTCAGCTCTGGACTTAACAAGAGTCTTTCCACGCCGCATTTTTTTTGTGCGAAGTCGAGCGCTTGCCTTACCGCATCGATAGAAACACCATGCTCCCTCCTGAGTGATCGTAAAATGTACGCTTCTACAAGATTGTGAAATGAAAGCTGGGGTGGATTGCTCTCCGGTGTTTTAATAAGGGAACGAAACGGTTTTATTCGGTCCCTATATTCTCGACCAGCTACCCAAGGCCTTAAAGTAGTAGGGGGAATCTTGAGATATCCAGCTGCCTCAGTGACCCCGTATCTTGCGAGATCCCGAGGATCTTGTCCCCCATAAATGTCTGACCGTTTCTGTTCCATGATAGGCGAAAGTTTAACGAAGGTATTTTATAGGACGAACTCTACCATGAAAGAGGAGGAGGTCGCCATAGCCAACTCTCGTACTGAGGCTTGCGTCTCTTGTGTCCTTCCTGCTCTCGTTTCTAAACTTCTACCGGAGGATGTCATAGCGACACGGTTGACTACATTTAAAACCTTTATGACGCCTTTTCCTCTTCAGAATATTCTTTCGTCTGGGTTGGCTTTGCCCCATCCCGGTGGAAAGGATAGCATCTCTTCAGCAGAAGCGACAACCAGAAAGGGAGGAAAGTCAATGGCCGAAATGATCGGTCTTGTGATAGTTGCGGGGTCAATTCTTGTCACCTTCCATTTTATCGGTGCGTTCTTTTAAGGGATGGAACCATGACCATTCGCGAATATATCCAGAACGAGATTTTTGGCCGACGCGCGCGGGAGCATAGCAGTCTCGTCATCTATGATCCCTCCCGCCGTTATCGTGATATCGCGTTGGCCATGGCCTCGGAGAAATGCCGGGTGATCGATACCTCTCAATCTGTTATCGAGCAGCGCGAATTGGCCACGGATGCACTGCTTGGTCTTGCGGACGGGCAGATACACCAGCTCGTGGTGTGGGTTCCTGCGGCTGTTCCTGAAGATGACGAGGGGAAGCAGCGTGATCCATTCGCCGTGTTCGCCGAGATCGGCGCAGTGTTTCCCCGAGGCGACGGAGACGATTACGCGTCACTCTGCCGCCAAGCCAAACCTGATCACATCCCAGAAATCAACCGGCTGTTCGAGGACGCTGAGCCGAGTTTCGAAATGGTAGACGCGCTAGACGAGGGAGGCTCATGGCCCAAGCTGAAGACGTTGTTAGGGGCCAATTCGTCAAAAGAGATTCTCTTGGGCATCATGTCACCAAAGGCTGAGCAGGAAGCCGCGCTCAAGACTGATGCAACATGGGTGACCGAGGCCAGGGAGTTTATTCAGCGCATACTGGGGCACAAGCTCAAGACCAGAGGACAAACCCGACAGTCTATTGCAGACGAATTATGGCAGGTCATCCTGTTCAGCGAGTTTGTCTTCGACTGCGCTGGGGATATCCCGACATCGCTCGCCTCGGTGCCGCGTGCAGGGGACGAAGCAAAGACGCTGGTGTATGACGTGTGTGACGAGTTACGAAAGCACCAGGATCACAAAGATACGTACCAACAAACAGCGAGAGATATTGAGAAAGAGTTGGCGTTGCCGGAGCAGTGCGAGGGGCATCCGTATCTCGGTGACCGTGACACCTTTCCTTTTGAGGAAAGATTTTACCTCCAACGGCTCGTCGATCAAGCACTCGCGGGACAACTCGAACAAGCACGGGCCGTATCGGACAGTCGGCGAAATTCGATCTGGATCTCACATGAAGATCGTCTAGCTGAGTGGTCTCTGGCGTCGCGAGCGTTAGATCTACTGGAGACGGCTGAGCGGCTAAGTACCCCCAAGTTCCCAACACTGGAGTCGATCGTGCAGGGCTACGCTATGACCTGGCGTGACTTAGACCGGCATCATCGCGAGATGGAGCAGGCGGTCAATCAATGGCAGGGTGATCACGACGGTCTCGACTCGCTTGTCGCTCGCGCGCGAACCGCATATTTTCGCTCGGTCGAAGCGCTGCAGGCGGAGTTTATACGGCTGGTGACGGCTGAGGGGTGGCCGGTCAGCGGCGGGCAGGTGATGTGGAACTGTCAAGTCTTCTCCAAGACCGTTGCGCCAGTGCTCGAAGCCGGGAAACGGGTCGCGTATGTTCTCGTCGACTCCCTGCGCTACGAACTGGGCGCGGAGATCGAAAAACAGCTTTCGGATAAACACAAGGTCACGCTTCACACAGTATGTGCTCAACTCCCGACCTATACTGAGGTCGGTATGGCTAGCCTCATGCCCGACGCGGAGTCTGCTCTAAAACTGGTGCAGAAAGACGGCAAGTTGGTCACCACCCTTGGCGGCGAAGTGGCGACGACCCCGGCAGCCCGATTTGTGTACTTGCAGTCCCGCAAGGGTGATCAATGTGGCGACGTGAACCTGGAGGATTTGCTTCGCCAGAAGAAGGCGAAAATTGCCGACAAAATAAAGTTGCTGATCGTGAGAACGAATGACCTTGACGCTCTCGCGCACGGGAGTCCGCACCAGGTCCACCAAATGATTCCTACGCTGGTGCGGCAGCTCATTCGCGGGCTGACTAAGCTTGCAGAATTGGACTTTGATCAGGCGGTCATCGCCACAGACCACGGCTTCATGCTTGTGCACGAACAAGGGGCCGGGGACGTTGCTCCGCGTCCCTCTGGAACCTGGTTGATAGAAAAAGACCGCTGCATGCTTGGTAAGGGCACAGCTGATTCAGCAAACCTTGTCATGAAGAGCGCTGAGCTAGGCATCCCGGGAGACTTCGAGGATTTTGCCGCACCGAAGACGCTGGTCCCCTATTCCCGCGGCGTTATGTATTACCACGAAGGACTCTCGCTGCAGGAGTGCGTGCTCCCGTGTCTCTCGGTGCAGCTCGAAGCTGCCGATAAGAAAGCGAGAAAATCGTCGCCCGCTCGTCTGACGCTCACGTATCGTCAAGGGAAAACCGACCGCATTACCTCACGGCGTCCAGTGGTAGATTTGACCTGGCCGCAGGGAGACTTTTTTAACGATGACGGGGAAATGGAAGTCGTGGTGGAGGTTCTCGACGCGAAGGAGAATAACGTTGGGACGGTAAGTGTCAGCCAGTCTGTGAATCCGGCGACCGGCGGTGTCCGGATCAAGCCCGGCGCAGCGCTCGCGATCGGCCTCAAAATGGACGATGAGTTCACGGGTGCGTTCACCGTCCGGGTGTTGAACCAGGCGCAGGTCTTGCTCGCCGAACTGAAATTGAAAACAGGGTACCTCGAATGAGTGCAGAGACGCTTGACGTTAAGCTGAACGACGTATTCACCGGCAAGGTGGTGCGGAAGGACCTGCTCCTGCAGGTGAAGAAGGGTACCAATGTGCCATCCTTCGTGCTGGAATTCCTTCTTGCTCGCTACTGCGCCAGTGATGATCCGCGCGAGATTCAGGAAGGCATGGCGGCAGTGCTGGAGACTATCCAGAAAAATTATGTTCGACCTGATGAAAGCAACAAGGCGCAAATCACCGTCCAGCAGAAGGGCAAGCACACCTTCATCGACAAGATTCACGTCAAGTATTCGGAGAGAGAGAAACGCACCTGGGCACGCATGGAGAACTTCGCCTCATCGCGAATTGCTATCAATGAACGATTTTACAAAACCGAGAATGACCGGATCATTGAAGGCGGTATCTGGGCCGAATGCACGGTGGCCCACAACGATGTCGAGGATGACGATTACGCGTTTTACATTGAGCAACTGAAGCCGATCCAGCTGTCGAAATTTGATTTCGATGGTTTTGTCGAAGGTCGTCAGCAGTTCACCACTGACGAGTGGCTTGATGTCCTGATTCGGTCTTTTGGTTTGGAACCAGCGTGGATGAGCCGGCGACTCAAATTCCACTACTTAGCCCGGCTGGCGCCGTTAGTGGAGGCGAACTTTAACTTTATCGAACTCGGGCCGCGCGGTAACGGCAAGTCTTACACATTCAGTGAGTTCTCACCCTATTCAACGCTGCTCGGCGCGCCAACCACGGCCGCCACGCTCTGGTGGAACAATGCACGGAGGCAAGTGGGACTCATCGGATTCTGGGACGTGGTAGCGTTCGATGAGGTTGGGGAGGGCATCACCGTCCGCGACAAAGAAACCTTCCAGGTGATGAAGCAATACATGGCTAACGGGAACTTCACGCGATCCACTTCGAACGTTACAGCCAATGCTAGTCTGGCTTTCGTTGGCAACATCGACGACTCCGTTGAGGCGATCGTACACTCGCCTGAACATACCTTGTTCAAACCACTGCACCCTGTTTTTGACCTGGCTATTTTGGATCGTTTTCACACCTTTGTTCCTGGTTGGGAAATCCCCAAGAACAGGGACGAAAACCTGACGCGTGGGTACGGGCTGATCATCGAGTATCTGGCGGAAGCATTTCACCACCTCGCCCGCAAAACCAACCGTTTCGCGCAAGTGAAGGCTGCCTGCAAACTCGGCCCCGGTTACGATCAGCGGGATCAAACGGCCGTCCTCAAGACAGTCTGTGCGTTTGTGAAGCTGCTCCATCCCGGCGACGACCCGACCCAAGAGGAGATTAACGAGTATCTCGCCTATGCCATCGAAGGGCGGCGGCGGGTCAAAGAACAGCTCAACAAGAAAAAGCCCGACGATGAATTTGCCAACATCAATCTTGGCTACGTGGATGCGACCGGGAAGCTAATTGTCATATTCTGCCCTGAATCACAGGATGCCGCCGCGACGCAGAATCCCGTGCGCACCCGGCCTACGGTTGAAGAACATACCGCGCAGCCTGTTACAGCCGTAGCGAAGCAAGAGCCTACGTCTGAACCAAAAACGTATCCTGTAGCTGAGACAAAGATAACGGCTGCTGAGACCGAGGCTGTTGTGGTTGAGCCGCATCGCGAACCCAAAGAGCGACATTACCGCATTCACTACGGCGCAACCGGGTACTCCTATGACACCATCTTCGGCGATTATCTTCCCGGAGCCAAGGAGATCGTAATCGAGGATCCCTACATCCGCCAGCATCACCAGATCGTCAATTTTCTTCGCTTCTGCGAAACGACCGTTCGGGTAAGCAAGCCCAAAAGAATTAAGCTGGTCACTCGATTTGAGAATCAATTCGAGAAAGACGAAGCCTTGCCAAAGCTCTCAACAATCAGTGACAGTCTCAAACAGTTCGACGTTGTCTTAGAGATTAAAGAGAACAGCAACCTTCATGACCGGGAGATTCGACTGAGCAACGGTTGGACCATCAAAATCGGCCGAGGCTTCGACATTTACCAACGCCCTGACGACTGGCTCCAAGTGGGTGCTAACGACCTCGACCTGCGGCCTTGCCTTGAGACGAATGTGGATGTGACCCGGACGAATACATGAGCTGAGAAAACCTCTCGCTGCTAGGCCCGGCGGGGAAAGCAAAAGTCATTTGGGGGAGTAATAGCATGACCTCAGTGCCACGGATTTTGGATCATGTCGTCGACATTTTGAAAGCGGTATCTCATCCTTTAGTGGCGAGAGAAATCTGTTATGAGCTTCTGCGCAAAGGCCTATCCATCGAAAAAACGAAGCTGAATCAAATTCTCTGGAACCAAAATGATCGACCTGGAGTCGTGGTCAATAAAAAGACATTTGAGTGGTGTTACGATCGGAATGTAGCGAGGCAAGCTGAAGAGGCAGAAAAGCGTAAAGAGGAAACCAGGAAAGAAGTAGCAAAGCAAGCAGCATTTCTTGAATTTTGGGAAAAGATTGGATTTGAATTCATGGGAGTCAGGAGGAAAGGCACGGAGAATCCATGTTTTTTCCTCAGAGAAGATGGAGGCCACTACTTGATTATTGGACCAGCGGGCAATCTACTTCAGGTCGGCAGGTACAGCAGCTCAAAGCGCGGATGGGCCGCGAGCCAGTTCTGGACTTTTTTAGCCTGGTGAATCTTGGCATTGTCGACTACGACCGTGAGGTGCGAACAGAGGGGCGCCGGGTGAGTCCGATTGAGCGGGTCGAGCAGATCCAGGAAGAGCCCGGTGGTTTTGCGATACCAGACACAGGGAGTGATGGTGCCGGTGGTGAGGTCCAACACCCCTGGGCTTGCTCCTCAGAGGGAATATCGATTATCGTCGCTGGTGGCACAGAAGCTCCTCGCTGATGGATTGAGTGATCTCACAACCCTTGATGTAGCAGCGAGTGCGCCTCTGTGCCAATCTCGTGTGGTCCGATTTAGCTGGCGAACAGACGAACCGGCAAATAGGCGTGCTGCATAGCGCGAATGTCAGCGAGGGGAGCAAAACTGCCGATCTCATTGAGATCGCGTTGACAGGCATGGTCGACTAAAGCCGGTAACTGCGGCCTGAGCACCAGCAAGATACGTTGCGCTTCTCGATGTCCGAGACAGCCCAAACGCATCGCCGCCCCAAGAAAACTGACGGCGAATGTATAAAGCTGCATCATGCCTCCGACCCGGAGCGGAATATCCCACAGCGCGCTTACAAGTCCGAAACTGACAGCGGCGTTTCCGTCCGTATGTCCGTCCCTCACTGCTTGTGCGAACTGCTGAAAGAGGGGGTGTTCCACGAGTGACGTGAGGGTCTCAAGCAGGGCTCGGCCAGAGCGCCGTGACCCCTGTCGCAGTTCATGTGGGAGCAGACTGACGGTGAGGAAGTCATCGACAACGAGCAACCGTTCGTGATTCAACTCCTGAGCGGCGCGATGGGCATGGGCATACGCCACCAGATCGCAGGGGGCGATCTTGGTATGCAGATAATCTTCGAGGAGTGGATGTATGTCCTGCTGTGAGTGGGGTTGCGCACTGACGAACGCCTCAAGCCCATGCGAGAGGGTCACCATACCTGACGGAAAGAACGAATCGGCCAGTTGTAACGCAGCTATGAATGATGCGTCGTCCATACCTGATGCTCGTCTCCAGATGGCCAAGACCGTTGCTCATAGCGAATCGTGCAATAGTCTGTCACGTGATGTGTCTTCAATACGGTTTCCATTACGACGCGACTAATTGTGACGGGGGTGCAAATCTGTTCTCCCATCATCGCTACTGGCCAATGTTGGTTTCCTAGGACATGGCCCGCTCGTACCGCCCAACGGAGACGATCCTCTGGGGAGAGATCGTTACGGAGCGTTAACACCATCAGTTCTTGTAGAGAAAGTGAAATGAGCACTGCGCCCTCCCCTGTGTCGAGGGAGAAGACATCGCCTGACGTGAGCGCGACTCCGCGCGTTAGGATGAGTCCATACTCCTGCCCCTTCTCAGTACAGATGCGGAGACGTCCCTTGGGCGCATCGCGCTCGTCTACTGTGGCTTCATCAAGGATGCCCTGGTGTCGCCATGCTGCTACCTGTGCATGAAGTTCGGGATCGTGATGAATATTCCCTAAGCAACGACGGAGACATTGCATAACCTCTGCCCCTTCCTATTTGGGAAACTGTGGTGCGGGTGCTCGCAGCCACTGCAAACGGAGAAAATTCTACGCGGTCTGCAGGACCCGACGCACTGCTGGAACCTGCGCCCCAAGAACCTTTACCGCGATGCCGCGCTCGCGGGGAAGACTTGTAGCTCCACACGTCACCCCGGGTTGGTCGGCAATCAGAGCAGCCAAGTCCTTGACGATACCGGTGGAGATCTGTGGACCGATAAACACCGCTTGTCCCCACACGCGCTGACCAGCAAGGATTGCCGGACCATCGAGGTTCCATTGTCTCGGGAGCGCCAGACCTCGCTCGTGCAGCAGCAACCTTCCTGTTGTTTCCCGCACAGTCAGACTGTTTGCGAATGCTTCAAAAAGCGCCATCCGCTCAGGCACGAGAAAAAGTTCTGAGCAAAAGAACCAGGCGTGCGCCCCTAACTCGACGTGAAGTTCCTGGGCGAACCGTGACCGAGGAAAGAGAATGACTGGCTCGGGACAATATTCAGCGTACGCACCCGCAGCGACCTCGAAGGAGATGTGTTGTATTGCACAGTTCGCTGTCATGGTATGAATCTTTTCTGCCGCCTGCGTTGTGATATGTACCCGTGCGCTCGATTCGAGAGTAAAGTGCATCGCCACTTGGTCCCCTTGGATAAGGCCCCCAGCCGGTGTCTGCACATACACGACGGCCATATCGGGAAGCGCAGGGTCGAGGTGCCAGGGATGGGTGAAATGAAACGGATGCGAAACAAAACTGCGTTGCAGGTACGTTCGTCCTTGGCGCACGTGAAAGGCGAACGCGCATTGTCCTCGCTTGCCGGAGGAACCGGCGGGACGCTGGGCAAGCGGTTCGTCGAGATAGGCATTGAACTCGCGTGGCACGTGGAACTGTGGGAATCCCGTAGCGGGGTGATCTACAAGCTGCAATCGAGAAGAACTGTTGGTGACGGTCTCCAACGCGACTGCGACAGAGGTGGGTGAGGATGGCTCTACCCGAACAGCAGCTCTCGTTCGATCCACGAACCGACCTCGGCAATTCCCTGCCCAGTACGACAGTTGGTGAGAAAAAACGGGCGATGCCCACGAACGCGCCGCGTGTCATGGATCATGCCGTCCACATTGGCCCCGACATACGGAGCAAGATCAACCTTATTAATGACCAACAGATCAGACCGGGTAATTCCGGGTCCTTGCTTCCTCGGAATATCATCACCCCCTGCGACATCGATCACAAAAATAAATAAAACGGTAATCCCCCAGCTTTGCTGGGGGACGCACAGAGTTTGACAGTTGCGGGAGTAGGGCACAGCCTCCGCTCTGTGAACCGCCCAACGGTCAACAGAGAAGGAGACTGTTCCTGAACGAGTTTCAGAG
>JAYVFX010000814.1:0-3259 GCA_043772795.1 Deltaproteobacteria bacterium | reverse complement strand
TGCACCCAATGGCTGCATTGCGGAATGTATTTGATCTCGAAACGATCGGTGAAGTACTGCTCCATATCGTAGGTGAGTTCTTTGCCAAGGGCGATGTCTTCTTCACCCCAGATGAGCAGCGTTGGACAAGCGATTTTGGCAAACTGACGTTCACCACGCCGGACGACCTCACGGAAAGCCGCACGATAATAATTGATCGCTGCCCTCGCTGCGCCTGGTTTTCGAATCGCTTCGACATACCGTTTCAGTTCTTCATCTGGAAATGCTTCTTTACGAATCGCCATGCCACGAAACGCTTGTTCCATAAACCGCTTTGCGGTGAGTCGGAGACCGAGTTCAGGAAGCCAAGGAATCTGGAAGAAGAACATGTACCAGCTGCGCCGCAATTGCCGGCGATTGGCACGTAAATGTTTCTGAAACGGGGTCGGGTGCGGACAGTTCATCACAATAAGTTTTTCAGTTGCTTGTGGGTAATCAGCCGCGAATGCCCAGGCGATGCCACCGCCCCAATCATGACCAACAATAATGGCCTTTTCTTCACCGAACGCACGGATGAGGCCCATCACATCTGCAGTAAGTGTATCAATGCGGTAATTCGCCACTCCGACCGGTTTGTCACTCTCGTTATAACCGCGGAGATCAGGCGCAACCACTTTGAAATGCTTTGCCAGTTCTGGAATCTGCTGCCGCCAGGAGTACCAGAACTCTGGGAAGCCGTGCAGTAACACAAGTAGTGGTCCTTCTCCTTGGGTGACATAATGGAGACGGACGCCGTTCATGTGGGCGAAACCATGTGTCCAGGATTCATTCATAGTGATTAGCTTTCATTCTTCAATGGCTCAATGCTTCAAGCAACGCCTTCGCCTCTTGCAAATCCTTCGTATCAAACCCTTCCGTGAACCAGTTGTAGACTTCGGATAACACCCGGTGAGCTTCAGCGGTCTTGCCGTGACTCTGCCACAGCCGCGCCAGGCTCATCGTCGCGCGCAGTTCGAGCGATTTGGCTTGCTGCTTTTGAGCAATGGCAAGGGCTTTGAGGAAACACGCTTCGGCTTCTTGCTCCCTGCTCTTTGCTCCCTGCTCCCTGCTTTCCTGCGCCAGCAGGAGTTCCCCTTTGATCCGATACAACTCGCTTTCAAGAATACGTTCATCGTTCTTCGTGGCGCACGCAAACGCTTCAGTGACGGCAGTAAGAGCATCGTCGAGCCGTGTCGCTTTTCCCTCTGCTCCTGCCACGAGGGAAAGCCAATACGTCGATCCTACTGCGGCACTGGTGGCTCGGTACGCAGCGTATCCCTCGCGTAATTCTGTCAACCCTCTCTCGATTTCTGCGTGCTCGGTCAGCGCCCAGCCATGAAAAATCACGCCTTCCGCAGCCCAGTATGGAAAGCCGTGCTCGTGGGCGAGCATCATTGCTCTTTCCGCATAGGCCAGCACCTCCCGACTCTCGCCGCGGAACTGGTGTAGCCATGCGGTATGGTTGAGCGCCATACCCATACTAAAGGGATGCTCGAGTGTCTGGGCAAGACGTCCCGTCTCCATTGCTTTTGTCAGCGCTTGATCAGGATAGCCCAGTTGCCATAAGGTCCATCCTAAATACGACAGAGATAAGATCGCAGGATCTTGACCATAGAGGAACGCATGTCCACGATGTTCTTTGGTATCATAGAGGGCCAGTGCACTCTCAAGATGCCCTCGCGCGGTGATAAATTCGCCTGACCAGTATGATGTGAATCCCAACAGCAGATGCGCTTCTAAGACAAGCGATCGATCGCCCAGGTCTTGCGCCAATGAGAAGAGACGTTCTCCTAGGGCAAATGTCGTGGCGTAGGCTGCGCTTACGAAATGAAAGATCGCTACTCCCCATAACGCCTGGAATAATTGCGGTAGATTCCCAGCCTCTTCACAGAGCTCCTGCGCACGGAGGTACGCGTGTTGGACTTCTGGAGAGCCATACCCCTTTGTAGCAATGAAGACCGGACCAAGAGTCAATTGTAGCTGCAATTCTTCGTGGATCCGCTCTGCACTCTCTGGGAGCGTTTTGAGCAATGTCAAAGCGGCAGTCAGATGAGTGATCGCTTCGGTGTTCGCTGAGCGCTGCACGGCATGTTGTCCCGCCAGCTGGAGATACGTGACGGCTTTCTCCGTGTTGGGACTGCGGCTGTAATGATGGGCGAGGTCACTGTAGTGCTCCGGCAACATCGCAGCGTACACGGTTTCTAACACCTGGCCCGTGCGTTCGTGTAACAGCTTGCGTCGCTCCTGCAACACCGTGCCATAAGCCACTTCCTGGGTGAGCGCATGCTTAAAGATGTATTCGCTCTCAGGAAACGCGGGCTGTTCGTAGAGAAACTCCTTGCGCTGGAGCGAGGACAGAAGTCGATAGAGGTCCTCTTCAGGTTGGGCGATGACGTGCCTGACTAGGCTCAACGGGAACTCTCGTCCAATCACGGCGAGTTGTTGTAGGAGGACTTTCTCGTCTGGCGCTAATCGGTCAATACGCGCGGCCAGTACGCCTTGGACGGTGGGCGGTAATTGCAACGCGGTTGTAGGGTGGGTCACGACCCACCCTACGGAAGCATCGTGCTTCAGCACGCCCTGTTCCACCAACTCTTGGACGATCTCCTCCATGAAGAAGGGCGTACCCTGGGTTTTGTCGAGGATCAGTTGCTTGAGTTGGTGCAGTGCGTCGGTATTCACCCTCTCCCTCGCCCTCTCCCCTCGAGGGAGAGGGGACCCGAACTCACCTAACAGCACGTCCAGAAATTCCTCCGCTTCCGCTTGGCCTAACGGCGCTAACCGGAGCTGCGTGTAACACGTCTTCTGTCCCCACTCCTGGCGATACTCCGGACGATAGTTCACGAGCAGCAGGACCTTGGCCGAGGCGACACTCTCACTCAGCACGTCAAGGAATCCTTGCGTTTCGCTGTCAATCCAATGCAAGTCTTCAAAGATCAGTATGAGCGGTTGGTTGAGACTCTCGCGCAGGAACAGCTTCTTGAGCGCCTCGAACGTCCGCCGGCGGCGAATCTGTGCGTCCATCTGCTGCAACGGCGAGGGCTGTTCTTCAATCCCCAATAGCGCAAACAGATAGGGTAGCGTGTCTTCGAGGCTCCGATCTAAGTTGAGGACTTTGCCGGTGGCCTTCTCGCGTCGCTTTCGCTCATCATCTTGAGCCTGAATGTCGAAATAACCTTTGAGCAACTCAATCACCGGCAGATAGGCTGTCGCTTTGCCGTGCGACACCGAATAGGCTTCC
>JAYVFX010000813.1:0-2088 GCA_043772795.1 Deltaproteobacteria bacterium | reverse complement strand
CTCAAGGACATGGGGCAAACCTTGCTCCGGCACTGTCGTACCAGCGACCTCTGTGCCCGCCATGGCGGTGAGGAATTTACGGTTTTGTTGCCAGAGACCGAATTACCTGAGGCTTGTAAAGTTGCAGATCGCTTGTGTGCTGCCGTTCGTAATTTGGTGTTCAGGCAGTCCTCGGGGATCGTTCATGTGACCGTGAGTTTTGGTGTGGTCAGCATGAATCATGACGACCTGCAGACCTTGGAAGAGCTTCTTGAGCAGGCCGATCAAGCGCTGTATGCCGCGAAGCGTAATGGAAGAGATCGCTTTGAAGTGTATCCAGTACTTGATAGAGTGGCAGCGATGTGAGTAGCATGTGAGGATGCTGCCTAGTTGTACAAGGGGGGAACGATGTACAAACTTATTGGTTTGTTGAAACGGCCAGAGGGGATGAGTCTGGACGAGTTCCATCGTTGGTGGTTGACTGAGCATTCTACCTACGTGAAGCGCTTTCCTGGACTCAAGCGATACGTGATTAATATCTCTACGACACCGGACCAGCCGTTTGATGGCATGGCGGAAGTGTGGTTCGAGACGAAAGAAGATCTCGAAAAAGTATTCACTCTTCCAGAAGGCCAAGCCGGTCGTCAGAGCGCAACCAGCCACTCCAGTCAGATCGCGATTATGTTTACGCGGGAAAATATAATCGTTGAGGGATGAGGAAGCAGGGAGCTACGAGCAGGGAGCACGGAGCTACGAGCAAGACAACGAAGCCCTGTTACTCTTTGCCCTTGGCTCCGTGCTCCCTGCTCCCTGCTCTTGGCTCCCTGCTCCCTGCTCTTACGCGTCGTAACTGCGTAATACCTTGCCCGGCAACCCACCTTGATACTCGTCATCTTGGTAGAGCACCTGACCTGAGACGATCGTCGTCTTAATACCCTTGGACTTGGCAATAAAGCGTTTGCCGCCACCAGGGAGATCCCATACGTACTCTGGATCTTTCGCATCAACAGTGTTGGGATCAAACAGCGTGAGATCAGCAACGAGCCCCTGAGCAATACGTCCACGCTTTGGAATACCGAAGAGATCTGCAGGAACTGAGGTGAGTCGGCGCACGCCTTCTTCTAAAGATAACACTTGGTTCTCGCGCACCCAACGTCCCAACAGATACGTGGCATAGCCAACATCACACAGCATGTCAACGTGCGCGCCACCGTCAGACAGGCCGATGAGGAAGCGTGGGTCACTGACGAGATTCTTCACGCCCTCGGGCTCAAAGTTCAACGCTTGCAGATCAAAGAGCAGCTCAAGCTTGTCAGCAATCGCCAGGTCAAGGAACGCATCCATCGGTTCTTTGCCTTGGTCGCGCGCAATCTGCGCAACGGTCTTTTTGCTCTTGACGTGTTCCTGAATTTCCGGACTCTTGCCGTCGATGATGGTCATGCGTCCCCATTGCCCAGCGAAAATACGACGTCGGTCCATTTCTTCGCGGAACGTCTGTCGGAAACCAGGATCAGCGTAAATCTTCATCTGTTCTTCGACCGGTTTGTTGAAGATCGGATGCCACACTGAGAAGATGGCAAAGATAAACGGGTTCTTCATGTTGAATTGCACCCGGAGTGGGCGGCAGGTGATCTGTGGCACGGCTTTATTCCAGCCTAAAATCGGCTTCACTTTCTCAACCGCATTCAGATAAGAATCGGGTTTGCCAGGCTTGTTGAACAGCGCCAAGAATGTCACTGGTCGTTGGCTTTCATCAACCAGGAACTTCAACAGGTCGTATTCGTCATCCGAGACTTGGCCGATATTTGTTCCGGTCAGTGCGATTTCGATAGTTCCACGTCTTTCTTCTTTCAAGACTTGGCACAACGCCGACAACTCTGGGCGACCGGCTTGCCGACAGGCAAGGGGGCGACCTTCGTAGCCGATGTGGTTATTGAGAATCGTACTGGTGAGACCAAACGCGCCTGCGTGGATCGCATCACGAAGCAAGCGCTGCATATCCACGATTTCTTTTTCGTTTGCTGCCCGCTCGAACGACTCTTCTCCCATCACATAGTGACGGAGTGGCGTGAGTGCGGCCAACGAAGCGACATTGATACCCAACCCGCG
>JAYVFX010000812.1:0-6394 GCA_043772795.1 Deltaproteobacteria bacterium | reverse complement strand
ACGAGAAACCTACCCTTGTAAGTCCTCGCCCTCTCCCGGAGGGAGAGGGGATTGCTACGCAGTCGATAGCTTAAGTTGTGACCGGTGGTACTTCGACTCCGCCCTTCGGGCTACGCTCAGCGTGAGCGGTGTTGGTCGGTAGTGTACCAATGTCAGGTGGTTCGATTTAGAATCCTTGACCTTTCCTATCGAAGGCAAGACCCCTGCCTGGCGTATCGTCCAGAGCGATGTTGGAAAAATCGCTAATGATCGCTAATGTTTAAAGGTAGGAAAAAAACAAGTGCATGTCGGGTGTGCTCGTCGCTAAATGTGGAACTCTCGCTGGGGGAATGTTATGCAACTGAGACAACGATCTATGAGGCCAAAAACTATCGGCAGTACGATCCTTCTCCTCGTCATCGTTCTTATTCTCTGTAGTTACCAACGTGGAACTGCCGAAAGCGGTACTAACAACTTCAGCATCGTTCTTCTGCGGTTAGCTGCGCTTCCCACGCAGACAACCCTGGCGCTGGACACCGCGGTTGATCCACGAGTACAGGCAATCGCCATGCGCCTACGCGAACGAACCGGCGAGAGGCAAACAGCGCGGCAACGCAAGGCCACCCTTGCTGCCATGTCGTCTGAGCAAGCCCACGCGTTTGCGACCTTGGAGCAACAAATGCACGCAGCCGTAGAGATTCGGCTCCGTCCCACGACTGGCACACCGATGCAGATTGTCGGTCCGACGTTACAACTCAGTGTCCCTGAAGGAATACCAGGTCCCGATCGTGATGAAAAAACTGCCCGGACGTTTTTGCGCACCTATGGTAATCTCTTACGGTTGGACAATCCTGACCAAGAGTTAGCCCTCGCGCACCATGACGTCGATCACTTACATCGGTGTCACCTCCGCTTTTCGCAGCAGCATCGTAATCTTCCGGTATGGCCGGCTGAGGTCATGATTCACCTCAACCCTCAGGGCCACGTTGACGTGCTCGAAGGAGCCTTCATTCCCACTCCGCGCAAGCTCGTTACTGATCCGGTTATTACCGCCCAAGCCGCTTCTGCCCAGGTACGAGCAATCGTGCCTGACAACGCAACTGCCATCAGTACTCCCGAACTGATTGTTTATGCACCGGTGGACACTGCTCCGCATCTTGCGTGGAAAATGGAAGTGGCGGTCTCAGATACAGCCCAATGGCTGGTTGTCATCGACGCCATCAATGGCGCAACGCTCGCCGCCTACAACCAGGTCATGGATGCAAATGTCGCTGGTTCAGGAATCGACCTGTTTGGTACGACACGTCCGTTGAATGTCTTTTCCAAGGACAGCACGTTTTACATGATCGACACGAGCAAACCCATGTTCGATCCGACCTCGGACCCACCGGAGCTGAGTAAAACTCGTGGTGCCATCGTGGTCTTGGACGCGGGGAATCACAACCCGGATTCGCAAGGACGGATTTCGGTCTCGCAAGTGACCTCAAATAGTGCAACGTCCGGCTGGATACGCGATGCCGTGAGCGCGTCCTTTTCGCTCTCGCAAACCTATGATTATTATCTGGAACGGCACAATCGTAACTCACTCGACGGGCAAGGTGGGACAATGCTCGCCATTGTCCGCCTCGGCACCAACTACAACAACGCGTTTTGGAACGGACAAATGATGGTGTTCGGTGATGTCCAACCTTTTGCCGGCGCGCTCGATGTCGTCGCCCACGAACTCACACACGGTGTGACGCAATACTCGGCCAACCTCATTTATCTCAATCAATCTGGAGCACTGAACGAAGCGTTCTCGGACATTTTCGGTGAAGCAACCGAGGCCCGTACCAACGGCGGTGGACCGGATTGGCAGGTCGGGGCGGCTCTCGGAAAACCATTACGCAACCTCGCCAATCCCTCAGCAATTGAAATTTGTTCTGGCTGTGGACCCTACCCCCAGCAGATGAGCGAGTTCATCAGCACCTCACAAGACAATGGGGGTGTCCATATCAACAGCACCATCATTAGTCATGCATTTTACCTGCTGTCCCAAGGGCTCAATGGTGCTATCGGAATCCGCGATGCGGAGCGTATTTTCTACCGTGCTTTGACAACACACCTGGTGAGAAATTCGCAATTCATTGATGCACGGCTCGCGTGCATTCAATCCGCTATCGAACTGTTCGGGGCCGGCTCGCCGCAAGCTATCGCAACCGCGGCAGCATTTGATCAGGTACAGATTCTTGCGGCGGCTCCGTCACCTGAGCCACCGCCACTCCCACCGGTGAACGGCCCGGATGCCACCTTGTTCCTGCGTCAGGCGCAGAGCGGTCTAGTCCTGGGGCGTCGAGAGGAAGGGCGCGGGGACAGTCCCCTTGGCGTCCGACTATCAGCAAGTACAGCCAAAGGAGCGCGGCCTTCGGTCTCTGGCGATGGGAGTTTTGCGGTGTTTATCAGTGACAACAACGACGCCTGTTTCGTTGATACGAATGGCCAAACAGGTGAGAGCTGTCTTGGGTTCCCCGGCCTGATTGGTGCGGCTTCCATCTCGCGAGATGCCCAACTCTTTGGGGTCGTGTTGCTTGATAACACCGGACAACGAGATAATCGTATTTCTGTCATTGATATACGGCCCGGACAGCAGCCTCGCACCTACATTCTCACCTCTCCTGCTATCGATGGCGTATCCACCAACACCGTTAGGTTCGCAGATAGTATGGATTTTACCGCCGATAACCGTGTGCTCATCTATGATGCATTCAACGAAATGACGCTCGTTGATGGAACAAGGTTCGGCGTATGGAGCATTTATGCGCTCGATCTTGCCACCAACACAACCAATACAGTTGTTCCTCCGACGCGCGGGATCGACATTGGGTTCCCGCGCTTGAGTCGTACCAGCGATAATTTCTTGACTTTTGATCGCCGTGATCAAGCAGCTGATCAATCGACGATCTCTGCTTGCAAGCTCAGTACGGGCGATTGTACGTCGATCGCCACGGTGAATGGCGATTTTGGTGTTCCATCGTATACAGGTGATGATACGGCAATTATTTACTCACAAACAGATACTTCAACGCCGACAGGATTCTCACTGCTGCGGCAACCATTAGCCAGCGATCGGCAAACGCCAACCGGGGCTGCGACCTTGTGGCTGAGCGACGCCGATTTCAACGTGATCTACCGTCGCGCCACCGCGGCGCCATCACCCGGAGGGGTCACATTGGAAAATCCCGCGCCGGGCTCGTTCCAGAGCGGTATCGGCCTGATTTCCGGTTGGATTTGTAACGCGAGCCGCGTCGAGATCGACGTCGATGGCCGCGGCACGTTCGAAGCAGCGTACGGCACTGGGCGTGGCGATACCCAGACTCCCTGTGGCGACGTCAACAACGGGTTCGGACTCTTGGTCAATTGGAACCTATTAGGTAACGGTACGCATAGCGTGCGTATACTGGCTGACGGAAAAGAAGTTGCGAACTCGACCTTCACCGTCGCGACTTTGGGCTTGGGCGAATTTCCACGGGGACTGGGCGGCGCATTCCTCCTACCGGACTTCCCGCAAGCCGGAAAAACGACGCGAGTACAATGGGATGAACGGGCACAGAACTTTGTCGTTACCAATCCGAGTGGAAGTAGCCCAGGTGGAGGTCGCAACAATCCCGGCAGTACGCTGGAAAATCCAGCGCCGGGATCGTTCCAGAGCGGGATCGGCCTTATCTCCGGCTGGATTTGCAATGCGAGCCGCGTCGAGGTCGATGTCGATGGCCGCGGCACGTTCCAAGCGGCGTACGGCACTGGTCGTGGCGATACACAAACAGAGTGTAACGATACCAACAATGGCTACGGACTGTTAGTCAACTGGAATTTGCTAGGAGATGGAGCCCACTCTGTCCGTGTCCTGGCCGATGGTGTGGAAGTGGGGACCTCGACCTTCACCGTCGCCACCCTTGGCCTCGGGGAATTTCCACGCAACTTGAGCGGAACATTCACTCTGCCTGGCTTCCCTCAAACGGGCAAGGCCACAAAAATTCGGTGGCAAGAGAGTATCCAGAACTTTACCATCATCGCAGTTCAATAAATGACGTTTAGGAGTGGCGCCTCATGGCACCGAGCAATAGTCCTCTCAAATTTCGGGTTTTGTGTGGCGACGGGAGTTGTTTCGGTCCCGCGTTGCGTCTCCTGATGACAGAGGAGATCGGGGAAGTTTCATACCTCCCTGATACTCGCTATTTACTGCTCAAACTGCTGGAGCCCGCTCGTTATCAGAACGACGTAATCGAATATGTGTTAGTCTTAGCACGGTGCGGTGGAACGTCACTCGTCGTTGCTGTAGATGCCACACTTTTCAGTGCTCCAATTCCTCAATCACCCTATGACTCAACGACTCAATGGCTCAATTCCTTCAACAGCGCCTTCGCCTCTTGCAAGTCTTTGGTATCAAACCCTTCGGTGAACCAGTTGTAGATCTCGGACAACATTTTGTGATCTTTCTTGGTCTTGCCCTGCTGTTGCCAAAGGCGAGCGAGACTCGTAGTCGCGCGGAGTTCCCACGATTTTGCTTGCTGGTGGCGAGCGACCTCGATGGCTTTAAGAAAATACGCTTCGGCTTCTGCCTGGGATTTAGGATCTGGGCTTTGGGATGTGGGGACTTCGGACTCCGCACCCCGGACACCGAACTGTGTTTGTAGTGTGAGTTCCCCTTTGAGCCGATACAGTTCGGCGTCATTGCTACGTACTTCACTCGCCAGCGCCTCTGACAAGAGGCGTAACCCTTCTGCAGATTGTCCGACTTGCCCATAGACCGTAGCGAGTAGCCCACATCTGTACGCCCGCCCTAATTCCATCCCTTGCGTGCGTAGGGCAGTCATGCCTTGACACATCTGGGTAAGCCCTGCGTTCCTTTGTCCCTGCTGGGCAAGGTCCCATCCGTGGAGGAAGGTGTTTTCAGCAATCCAGTAGGGAAATCCGTGCTCCTGGGAAAGCGCTATGACGGCTTGCTTCCCACTCGTGGGCGGTCTGCAAATGTCCACACAGCCGGTGAAGTTCAGCAGCAGCCTGATAGGCAAAGGCGAGACTATAGGGGTGAGCCAATTGTCTTGCCAGAGTGATCGCGTCACGGCTGCGCTGCCGCGCTTGGTCTGGGTACCCCAGAACCCACAGCAGATTGGTGAGATAGCATAGACAACTCACACCGGGATCTTGCACGAACCCGTAGGAACGGTGCTTGTGCGGGTCGTACAAGGCAAGAGCGTGCTCAAGATGGTCGCGGGCAGCGACAAGTTGTCCGGAATACCGGAGGTTCAAGCCCATGGCCGTCGAAGCCCACACCTGAAGGATGGGACCGGGCACCTTCTGCGCCAGACGCAGGAGTTGCTCTGCCAATGTGTGCGCCGTCTCTAACTCCCCTCTGTTCGAATAAACGGAATAGAGACTGCCCAGCACCGAGAAGAGCCGCGGGGTCTCCCCGACCTGCTCACACAACGTGCGTGCTCGTACGCAGACGTGCTCCACCTCTGATGCACCATAGCCTTTCGTGGCAATCAGCGGCGCGCTCAGAGCAACGTACAACCGGAGTTCCTGCTGAGCGTGCTCGGACGTGTCTGGCAGAGCTTTGACCAACTCCACCCCCTTGGTGAGCAGGCTGATTGCTTCGACATAGGCGTTCCGCTGGCTGGCATTCTCGCCTGCTTGCTGGAGATATTGCACAGCTTTGCCATAATCCCGCCCGCGCTCGAAGTGCACCGCAAGTTCCGCAGCGATTTCTCTCGCTCGGTCGCCATAGCCTTGCTCTTCACGTTCGCCAATCTGGCGATGTAAACGAACCTGCCGACTGGTGGAGATCAGTGCGTAGAACACTTCTTGATACAATGCATGCACGAAGCCATAGCGTGTCGCTACCGTTCCATCCGGCCATTCACTCGTCCCTTGAGCACGAAGAAATTGTTCCTTACGTGCCAATTCATCACAATGTGCTTCGATCACTTCTGTCGTTTGCGCTGTGCCCGCGGCCACTGCGGCAGCGGAAAACTCTGCCCCGGCTACACTCGCGGCCTCTAGGATTATGCGCTCGTCAGTTGTGACCCGTGCAAGCTGCTGCTCAATCAATTGGCGGAGGTTTTCTGGTACACTGATTCCGAGATCTTCTAGTGACTGGAGCGACGCGACATGTTGTGTCGCTACTCCGCGCGCTATCAACTCATTGGTCACATTCACCATAAACAGCGGATTGCCGTCGGTACGTTGGTGAATGAGGCGCGCCAAGCGTTGTAGGGGCGACCGGCCGGTCGTCCCTACGGCAAACCTCACTTCCAGATATTCCTCCACTGCTACTTCACTCAGAAAATCCAGCGCCAACTCTTCACACTGCCCATGTAGCTGCAACTCCTGCTTGATTTGTTTTAGGGGATGGTCACGGGTCAACACTTCTACC
>JAYVFX010000811.1:0-2092 GCA_043772795.1 Deltaproteobacteria bacterium | reverse complement strand
TTCTACCAGGCGTTTCCCGCCACGGGGCTGCCACCTTGGGGCCAGCAACAGTGATCACGGAGGAACAGTGAGTGCAGTATGCGTATTTCACACCAAGTCTGCCACTGAATTTCACTCAAATTCAGTGAAATTCACACAATCACTAATGGCGTCACGTACTCATGTGTGGGCGTCTACTACCAGCATACGTTGTGCATTGGCATCACCCAAGGAGCAAGAACATGAAAAAAACATTTTATGCGCTACCTTTGGCCGTGGCAGTCGTCGGTTGTGCCAGCACTACTGAGAACCTTTAGCGAGAGACCGCGCGTTCTATCGGCATCATTGCGCCCCAAGCTGTCGCAGTCACAAACGTGAATCGTGGTGTGACCTCAGTCAGTTGGGAGGCGAACTCCCCAAAAGGTGCCTATAGTTGCAGCGCGGACGATATGGTGAGGCGTGTCCACTGCGTCAAGAAATAATCGTGCGCAGACCAACCGCTTCGCGAACGATCTCCGATACGGTTCTGGCCTCTCTCAACGAGAGACGGACGGTTCTTCGTGTGGTGGGTCTGCCATGAGGTTCCACCGTTCGATTCGTATTGTCACATTCTGTATCGTATTCCTCGGCTGTGTTCTGGCTGCTGTTTCGGCGTCTCTTCTCGCTGTGAAGCTGGATGTTCGCTACGCCGCTCGGCAGGGGTACGCGTCACCGCCTGTTCATGCACTGGATCTGGTCGTTCCCGTCGCTAATCGGTTTAGTGATGACTCACCCGCTGTGCTGCATCCATCGGTTGTCGTCTGTGCACTAGATGTGATGTATGCTCGTTGTGGCTGCCAATGACCGGCGGCGGGTCAAGACTCCGGCTCGTGTGGTTCCGTGACGGCGCCTCTTGCCGTTGTAGACCACCACGTATCGGTCCGTTTTCCCGCCGTTGAGAAAAACGTTGGGAACCGTAAGATGGGGAGATGGCATCGAGCGCTGTTGATTTTGGCCACGCACGACTCACCGCCTGTGCTAGCTCGTCTTTCTTGTTCGTGAAGACCTGGGCATCTAATCGGGCACGCGAAATGCTCACGTAGAACTGCTGCTGATTGACGAACGCCATACTTTGTTCGGTATCAACATTGACCAGCACCCGATCAATCGTGGCACCCTGACTACTATGACTTGTCGTGGCATAGCCATACTCAATGTGACGTAACTCAGGCAATGTCGTGGACAATGCCGTACCTGCATCTAGCGCGATTGTGACCTGTCCGCTGTCCTGATCGAGGGCGGCGATCGTGCCTAACGCTCCATTGGGAATCTGTTGGGCTTTAAGCGGCGCACGGAACTGAATCCGATCGCTCACGGCAAACTCGCGCGTTTCCTCGCGATAGACTTCCACGCCATGCAACTTGGTTGGACTATAGGTGTGCGTCGCGCCTCTGTCGGTCTGCACGGTGAGCTGGTTTCGGTCAGGATCGACGGCAGTGACACGGGCATAGCTGCCAGGAGCGATGTCATACTTCCTGCTCCCTGGTGTGCGTTGCTTTTCCTTTCGTAAGGCAAAAAAGTGCACCAAAGATTTTTTTCCTCCATGTTTTCAGACTAGCAAAAAGGGCGCTAACAAGTGTGCAAATAGACTTTGCCGTCGTGGGATCTTGCGAGTCATCACAGGAAGTTTTCTGACACAAGAAAAACCGGGAGGTTAGGAGGGGAAAACCTTCACATGCGAGCCCTGTATCGGACATACAAAAGTGCCAGATGCTTTCCCCGTCATACTGAACTTCTCCTGCACGAAGGGTGTCATGAGTTGCATAACCCGGCGCTTCGGATTAGTACAATCATTCGTTATCATCCCCCGATAGGAGATTTCCCTGTGCTGACCCTAAGGCCCTATCAAGATGAAGCCCTTGCCTGCGTGACTCGCGCGTATGGCCGCGGTATCTCCCGTCCTCTCATTGCGCTGCCCACGGGTACGGGCAAAACAGTGGTCTTTGCTCATCTCGCCAAGCAGCACCCGGGACGCTGCCTGACCAGGTGAACGTGTAGGTAGCACGAGAGGAAACAGAAGACGAAGACGGACTCTAGTTTTGTTCCGCGGAAGAAGAGGAAAGGAGCCCTTGAG
>JAYVFX010000810.1:0-9388 GCA_043772795.1 Deltaproteobacteria bacterium | reverse complement strand
ACGGTTCGAAAGGCATCGGGATAGTCTGTCGTATCGTGAGTATCCCAAAACTTCGCGGCTTCTTCGTAGTTAGCAAATTCCTCTGGAATAGGATCAATGAGCTTTCTTTTGCGCATGGTAGTATCTACCAGGTTTTTATCCATCCAGCTTGAGATCCTCACTCTATCCGAGATCGGCGATACAATATATCTAACGAGAAGCGAGGAACATGCGATGATCCAACGAACGGACCGGTTGAGAGGATTGTTTTTGATGACCGCGGCGGGGCTTTGTTGGAGCACTGGCGGGATCCTCGTGCGCTCGGTTGCGTTGAAGGATGCTTGGGAAATCGTTTTTTGGCGTGCGTTCTTTATGGCGGTGTTTATCGGTGTATTCCTCACTGCTCGCTACGGAAGCCGGGTGCTCTCGTATATCACCGCGGTTGGGTTCCCGGGAGTATTGGCAGGTGCGTTCCTTGCCTTGTCTTTCTTCTTCTTTATTCTGTCGGTGATGCGTACCACGGTGGCGAACTCACTTTTCCTGATGAGTACCTCACCATTTATAGCTGCTCTGTTTGGGCGCATTTTCCTCAACGAACATGTTCCTCGTCGTACCGCTATGGCGATGGCAGTTGGTCTGGTGGGCATCGTGCTGATGTTCGCCGACGCCTTTGGTTCGGTCGGCGCGCTCAGTGGCAATCTCCTCGCCTGTGGGGTACCCCTCGCTTTCGGAGCGAACATCGTCCTCGTGCGAAAGATGGGGGCCTCTGTCGATATGGTGCCTACTGTGTTGCTAGCTGGGCTGATTGCCATTCTTGTCGCGTTGCCGATGGGCTGGCCTCTGACTGCGTCATGGCACGATGTTGGTGTCCTCGCTGTGATGGGGACTTTTCAACTTGGTCTGGGGTGTTTGCTCTTGACGCTGGCCGCGCCCCACATTTCTGCCGTAGAAATTGGCCTTCTCTCTCTCCTGGAAACGATCCTTGGGCCGATGTGGGTTTGGTTGGGGATTGGTGAACGACCGAGCGACTTGGCACTTCTCGGGGGAGTAATCGTCCTTTCCTCTCTCGTAGTGAACCAGCTTGCAGGATTACGGAATGTGACGCCGATTCTTGCTCCTACTTCGCGGTGACGCCTTCCTCCCGCTCGTATCCCTCTCCCATTGCGGGAGAGGGAGTTTCTACACGAAACTAGCGGTGAACAGATTACCCAATCGGCAGCTTCGTCAGGATCGTCAAGACTTCATCCTCGACAATCTCATGGATGCGTGGAGCCACTTTTTGCATTTCTGGGTCGGACAAAGCAGCTTGCAATGCATTGGGATTGGGCAGTTCCCACAAATCAAGTACCGTATTAAGACGTCCGGCAAAAGTGGCAAAACTGCCGACTAATTTCCAGCCATGTTTGGCCAGGACTGGAGTCAACGAGTTGAGCAACGCGATAAAGTCCTGTTGTTTGCCTGGATACAACTTGATCGATGCCTGTAGATACACCATAGTGAGCCCTCCTTCATTGAGATATAAGTCTCAATTAGCACCGGTAAGAAAGTTGTGTCAAGGATTGAGCGTCATAGCGTACGGAAAAACCTGGCGAAAGGAGAAGGGGTATGGATCTTGGTCTCAAGGGGAAAAAGGCGATTGTGACCGGCGGGAGCCGTGGCATCGGTCGCGCGATTACTGAACTGTTTCTTGAGGAAGGAATGGATGTGGCGATCTGTGCGCGCAAAGCCGAAGAACTCCAACAGGCCGCAGACGAACTACAAACAAAAGGTGGGATGGTGGTGGCGAAAGCTGTCGATGTCAGCAGCGCCACTGACTACAAAGCCTTTATCGGGGAAGCAGCGCGTGCGCTCGGCGGGCTCGATGTGTTTGTTCACAATGTGAGTGCGATGGTTGGTATCGATGAGAAGGGGTGGGAACGGAGTTTTCAGATTGATCTGATGGGAGCTGTACGCGGCATCGAGGCGGCGCTACCGTTCTTGGAAAAATCCGGACACGGTAGTGTGGTTTTTATCGGGACCACGGCAGCCGTTGAGAATTTTGGTCCACCGAACTCCTACAGTGCGCTGAAAGCCGCGTTACTCGCGTATACGAATGACCTCGGCCAAGCCCTTGCACCGAAAGGCATCCGCGTGAATACGGTCTCGCCGGGGTCGATTTATTTTCAAGGCGGTGCATGGGATCGCGTCGAAAAGAATAGGCCTGACTATTTTGAAAAGGTGCGCAAATCGATTCCTTTTGGTCGCTTGGGCAAGCCCGAGGAAGTCGCTCGTGTCGTTGCCTTTATGGTTAGTCCGATGGCGAGTTGGGTCACTGGAACCCATATCATCGTTGACGGTGGTCAGCATAAGGGGGTCGATTTGTGATTGCGGATTGGCGATTGCGGATTGTGGATTGAGTGATTGGGTGATTGGGTGATTGAAACAATGGCAAAATGGCGCAGTGACTCAATAGATGGGGAATGGGAAAATGGGTAAGGGAAACGACTTAGCGAAAGCCTTTCGTGTCACCAATGGGAAGCAGTTTCGTTTGAAGGACATTGATCCTGGCGACACCCACGGGCTCAAGTCCAAAGAAAAAGCGCAAGAGGCGCTGGCGCAAGGGATCGCTCGCCTCCGGGAAGATCAAGAAAAGCTCTACGCGCAAGATCGCTGGGCCTTGCTCTTGATCTTTCAGGCGCTGGACGCGGCGGGAAAGGACAGCACGATCGAGCATGTGATGTCTGGCGTGAATCCGCAGGGATGTCAGGTGTACGCGTTTAAGGCTCCGTCCCCGGAGGAACTTGACCACGATTTTATGTGGCGCACGACGCGCTGTCTTCCTGAACGTGGAAGGATCGGGATCTTCAATCGTTCCTACTACGAAGAGGTGTTAGTTGTACGGGTCCATCCCGAGATTCTTGCCAAACAGCGACTTCCTGAGAAACTCGTGACTAAAGATATTTGGCCGGAACGCTACGAGGATATCAACGCGTTTGAACGCTATATGTCCCGCAATGGCACAGTCATCCGGAAGTTTTTCTTACACGTGTCCAAGAAAGAGCAGAAGCAGCGATTTTTGGATCGGCTCGCAGAGCCGGAGAAAAACTGGAAGTTTGCGTTGCAGGATGTAAAGGAACGTGAGCATTGGGATGATTATATGCAGGCCTATGAAGAGATGATCCGTAGCACGAGCACTGCACACGCACCCTGGTATGTCATTCCCGCCGATCACAAATGGTTCACGCGCGTTGCAGTCGCAGAGGTGATTGCTGATACTCTGGAAGATTTGAATCTCCGATTTCCCCAAGTGGATGCTGCGAAGAAGGAAGAGCTCGAGACGGCGCGTGCGCTACTCAAAGAAGGGACGAGCACTGAGAAGAAGTAGCGCCACTGTACCACAAGGCTCTACGCCTGAAGGCAGAAACGAGGGGTGCATTCCTGACCGTCATTCCCGCGCAGGCGGGAATCCAGTTTTCTACTCCTGGATTCCGGGTCGCGACCTGTGGCCGTGCCCGGAATGACGGGCTGCGACGAGTGTCCGACACAAATCGAAGATTTCGTTTCTGAGCAGGAGCAGAGCGACAAGGTAATCTCGGCCTCTCAAAATCTCTGAGGTTTAACTTTTCTGATTTCCCCAGCGGTCCCAGTGAATGACTTCCTCGACTGGATTACGAGAGACAGGGCCAAATTTTCCTAGCGGATACCCCATCGGAATCATGGCCGCGACCTCCATGTTGTCTGGGACTCCCAGTTTCGCTTTGAGCGTATCTTCAAAGAAGGAGTGGATGGTGGTAAGCGTCGCACCGATCCCCAGTGCACGACATGCTAACAGGATGTTCTGTATCGCCGGAAATATCGAGCCATGGACCGCCAGCAAACTCGCACGGGGAAGATCCATCGCTGCGATGGGTGTGTACTCTTTGTGTGCACAGGCCAACAAAAGTACCGGCGCTTGATCCAGATTGGCAGCCAGGTCAGCCGCAGCGTTGAGCATGCGTTGCTGCGGGGGTGGCAGATCCGCCATGGAAAAGTTACCTTTAGCGCGTATCTGTTGCCAAGTGTTCCAGTAGTAATCGCGGATAAAACGCTTGAGGTCCGGGTCGCGGACAAGTACAAACGCCCATTCCTGTACATTGCCGCCACTTGGTGCACGGATCCCAGCATCGACAATCTTTTTTAACGTTTCTTCGGGGATCGGATCTGGTTTCAGCCGTCGCATCGCTCGAGTTGAATAGATGACTTCAAAAATTCCTGCTTCAGCCATGAGGTCTTCTCCTTTTTCATTACTGTTCCATGCGCGCGAGCACTTCTTCTGTACTGCCGCCGTAACTCTTCGCAGCATCCCCATCGTACGTGAGTACGATCACGCTTGCTCCTTCTGGCCCGCAGATGAGTGCTGAAGCCTGTTGCCCCGAGCCGATAAATCGTACGCTCTTCGGCTCTAATTCTTTTCCCTCAACGAAAACAGACCCTCGGTATACAACTTCGTAGCGGCCATAGGCGCTTTCTGAAACAGTAAGTTCCATATGTGGAGGGCATTCGATGAGCTCGGCTGAGGGGCCGCGAGTAGCCGGGATTAGGACCTTACGTCGTGCGTCAGTATGGCCCGGCATGGGCTCCCATTCCACTTCGTGCGCGCAACAGCTGAATTCCCGACCGCGCGCATTCGCTTCGCGTCGACGCTCCTTGTTACTCATGGTCACGACACCACCCGGCTTGGTGTGGAGTACGAGCATGTCGTGTCCCTGGCTTACGACAAAGGGGCCGTACGGAACATTATGTTCTGTATAGTGCACGGCGGGTGCATCGAGCCGGAAGGTCGGAAACGTCATTGTCCCTTCCAGCAAGAGTTGAAACTGGGCCGCCAAATGAAAATGCGGTTTGACCTCATACCCGTCACAAATTCTCGCGCGGATGGCTTCTGGCCCTCCGTCGGCACCTTTGAGGTACATCTGCAGGTCAACCACACCTCCCCGCTCAAGTGTGAGCGATTTCCACGGTACGGTTGATGGATCAATAGTCACAGTCTATGTCTCCATAATTGTCCTCCTTTGTGGGAGCTGGCTTATTCTCTAAGCTTTTATCGCGATCGTCTCACGATTTCTGTCCTGTTCGGCTTTCTTTTCTGAAAGTGGCATCAGTTACTTCGTGTCCGCCGCTGCCCAGCCTTGCTGAATCGGCACAAAGTGAAAGAAGGTGCACTTCCGTTCAACAAACTTCCAGTGACCATTCTCACGTCTGAACGTGTCATCGTAATATGCAGAACCAATCATGCTCTGATTGTTTCGTGCGATGCGAACTTCTAATGAACACGTGCCGGTCGCGCGGTCTCCGTCAAGATTGATAATGTGATTGTGAATACAGGGCAGCGCAGTATTACGCTTGATACTCCCATAGAATTTGTCGAGGTCTTGGCGACCGCGTACCACCATCGGTGGATCGGTCTGGTTAAAACTGTTGATAAACACTCCGTCATCGGTAAACAGCGCGGCGACGGCTCCCCCCTCGCCACGCGCAACCCCGTGGGCATAACGTGCAGTGAGTTCCTTGATCTCTTCACGATCCGCTAGTTCTCGGACTTGTTGTTCGAGTGTTGCCATAAGACACCTCTCCTTTAGTGATTTTGACAGTCTTCGTCTGCTTCATGTTTGCGCTCAGAATCTGAATCCGGTGGCATTATGACGTTTCTTCACCGTACCGGCAACAGTTGACGGGAAGACCCTTCTCCGCGATATAAGCGATGTCGCGAACAATCGAATTGGAATGGAGGAAACACTATGGTTGGAATCTTGGATGGTAAGATTGCACTGATTACAGGTGCAAGCTCGGGGATCGGTCGTGCAACAGCGAAGATCTTTGCCCGTGAAGGTGCACGATTAGTTTTGGCTGATGTTGCAGAAGCTGGCGGTCAGGAAACGCTACAAATGGTGAAGGGGCTGGGAGCTGAGGTCATATTCGTCAAGGCTGACGTTGCAAAATCGGCAGCTGTGGACGCGATGGTTGCAACTGCGGTGTCGACCTATGGGCGGCTGGACTGTGCGTTTAACAATGCTGGAATCGGTGGTCGCGGTGCACTAACACACGAATACACTGAGGACGAATGGAACCGTGTGCTCGCGGTGAACCTGACTGGCGTGTGGTTGTGCATGAAGGCGGAGATTATCCAAATGCTCAAACAGGGCAGCGGGGCAATCGTGAACACCTCGTCGATCATGGGACTGACCGGTGCTATCCGCGTTCCCGCATACACAGCGGCAAAGCACGGAGTAGCAGGCATTACGAAAGCGGCGGCTCTTGAATATGCACGAGAGGGCATCCGGATCAACGCCGTTTGCCCTGCTCCGATCTATACGCCGATGCTCACCAGCGCGTTCAAAAAGAAGCCAGAACTGGAGGAACGCTACGCCCGCTCAGAACCGATGAAGCGCATCGGCCAACCAGAAGAAATCGGAGAAGCGGTAGCATGGCTGTGCTCCGACCGCGCTTCATACATGACCGGCGTGCCGATGCCCGTGGACGGTGGCTACATGGCGCAGTGAACGGGAGGTTTGCTAGGAGCGCGGCTGCCAGACGGCGGGATAATGTCATTGCGAGGAGCCCCTTCGACTTGGCTCAGGCCAGGCTCCGGCGACGAAGCAATCTCTTTTGGGGAATCGGGGACGTTCTTGAATTACTGGAATTTCTCCGAATCCCGATTTTGTGGGGTCCCGGATAGCAGCGGGGATAGTAAGGCAAGCAAACATGCCAACGACGATAGCGATTCCTGAAGAACGGATTGAAAAATCAATCCTCGTGATACGTAGTCACAAAGGGTTTTTACCGCAAGAGAGCAGCACCGTCATTCCTTGAAAAGCAGGTTACCCTCCAGGGGGATCGTCGGTTGTTGGGCCATCTACGCGCGCTCTAAATAACCATTGCTAACGATCTTCAGGCACACCCTTCCCACTTCCGGGTGGGTACGCTCTGTCTGTGGCTTGATGACGACGCCTTCCCTGAGGTGATTCGCGCCAGCAACCAGGCTCTTCCCTTCTGCCTCTTGCAGGACCCGGTCGAGATCGAAGGGAAATGACGTGTGAACAAGAGGCACCCAAGGCAAATCTTTTCCGATTTCTCGTGCTTCTTTGGGGTCAATCCATTCTGATCCTCGGAGCAGATCAAAAACTGCAATCCGCACCTCGTTCTTGCTCGTCCCATACTTGAGGTCTTGCACTGGTCCGTACACTTCCGCGTACACCGTGATGTCGGGATGGTTTTCGCAGAACACCGCGATCTGTGGGGTTGCCCGTAGCGCCAGCCACCAAATGTTCTTATCGTCTTCTCGTTTCCACTCCGTCCGTGACCCGCAATACATGCGGCCCTCGTGCCAACAGTAGCGGGCGGAAGAATTGTGCACTAAAACCCCATTAGCGAAATAATTGCCTGTCGTAGTTTCAAGATCGTACCTTTGATTTGACACGGCGGGGCTCGCGGGGCACTTTGTTATTGATTCAATGGTTTGTTCAACAAGAATCGGTTTGTATTCATTCTCTCCACTTGGTATCCATCCGGCATGCCCCCTATATCTTTCTGGTAATTTGCGTTGCATCACTGGTGGTATATACGGCGCAATGAGAAGAAAGAGCTTCTCTGCTTCAGTGGCGTTAAGCCTTATTCTCGAATACCCATCGGCCTCGTAGTATAAGGCGGCTATTCCAAATCGCTTCAAACCACGAATAAGAATGTTGCAATCTTCTGTTGTGAACCCACACACCGCAAAGTGTGCTCTGTCTTCTTGATCTTGGTGCTTTCCAAGTGATCCATCGTCCATATACCAAAAAGCAAGAGAAATTGGTGAGAGTTCCTCGGCTACCCAACTGGGAATTCTCTTACGACGGTCGGCAGAAAAAAAACTAGAAAATTTCTCCTTAATCCATGCGCTTCCAACGGTGCGACATCGCACCATATTGGTACCATACCCACTTACCTGAGCCTCTATTGATCCTGAATCTAACGAGCCAATAGCGCTGGCTGTCCATTCCGCATATTCTCTATCCTGCTCTCTATGGCCCCAATGTATACTGGCAGTCCACTGCATATCTCGATAACTTCCATCACCCAACATTTTTCCTAAAAGAACTTGTTCTTGAATTGGGGTCAGCCCCAGTTCTGATCTTAATAATAAGACTCTATCGCCGACTTTTAATTCTTCGGCTTCTATATATTCTTGCTTAATAGGATTCCAAAATTTATGTTCTCCAGTACAGTAAATAGCAAAGAAACTACTACCCCTACTTGCTCCCCTTCTTTGTCCCGATACCCGAAGCCACATTTGGGCTTTCCCATTTTTATAAGTTTTCATTACGGTCGAAGGCACAACTCTTCCGCTCTTATCAACGCCTAAGATTACGTCGCCTTCCTGTATGGCGGAAATCTTTCGACGCGAACCGTCCGCCATAGAAACGAGGGTTTTTGATATAACACAACCGTGAATCTTTTCCGTGACCCACACCGGCTCACCGTCAGTGAACACATGACCATAGCGGCGCAGACTATCGACGTCAAAAGCCGGACGATAACCGGCGGGTGGAGGTTCGGTCTCGCCACCAGTAGACATTGGCAGTCGGGGCTCATAGTGAGTGACGCCGAAATAGTCCGCGACATCGTCCCCAATGTTCGAGCCTGGGGGTGCGGGAATCAGCAGCCCCATCGACACGATGCCTCTGAGTTTCTTGACCTTAATGCGCTCATGCCCAGCGAGGAAGGCAAACTCAGGGCGACTTGAGTCAACGACGCTATCCGGGGGAATATACGCGCCTGCCGTCTTTCCCTCCCAATCCGCCGTGCGAACGCAACACACATACCCGGCGAAAATACGGACGACCGAAAGAGAATCCGCGTTGGGGTGCGGCTCCAAAACAACGGGGACAACTTCGACCTTATGGGTGCTCTTTTGCGGGTTTTCAGGCAAGGTCATAGGGTCCTCCGGTTTGTTTCGTCAATGTTGTCCCGACAAGTGTTGTACCGCCCTCTCTCTCGGTTTCGCTCTCTCACTTTCTTCTCATTCTTCACTCTTAATTTTTCATTTTTCATTCTTAATTTTCCATTCTCCATTCTCCACTCGCCCCTCATTCTTCATTTTTAATTCTCAATTTTTAATTTTCTCCAAAAGTAATCGCACTTCCGCCGCATCAGCGTAGTCCAGCTCAGGATCATCCGCCAGCGCCAGATTACGGTCGCCGTTGAGGATGGCGTGGAGTTTGGCAAGGAAAATCTTGAAGAACGCAGGAAGGTCAGCATTGTCATACTTGTCAAGCTCCTGTTGCGCTGCCGTTATTTCTCCCTGCTGGATAGCGTTAATGACCATCTCACATAATTGGCCACCCAAGGCTTTCGGTTCGCCGTTATCGCGTCGGTAGGCCAGATAAGCGTCTATAGCCTGTTGCCGTGCTGC
>JAYVFX010000809.1:0-3499 GCA_043772795.1 Deltaproteobacteria bacterium | reverse complement strand
AACGTCGAAAACGCCGTCTACCCAACCAGTGACCAACTCCGAGGGCTCGCTAGTCAAACTGCGGAAGGACCGATTGTGATGGTCAATCTCCTAAAGTTTCGCGGGAAAGCCGTCTACCAAGATGGCCGGTCGGACAATATCTCGGGGGCTGAGGCCTATATGCGCTATGCCGAGCGGATGAAAACCATTTAGTAACAACTCAGGGGTAGATCCTAGTTTTTGGGCCGTGAAGCAGTGGATTTGGGTTCCTTTTCTCTCCAGAGAGAAGCCTGTCCTGAGCGCAGTCGAAGAGGTCAAAATGAGGGGAAGAGGTACGGAGCGTCTTTCTTTACGATCCCCTCACCCTAACCCTCTCCCGGTGGGAGAGGGAATCAAAAAATAGACAAGATGTTAGATTTTCTTTTTCGAGAAGTACCAGTCCGTCTGGTTGACTTCGCCTCTTTTGCCCATTTCTAACCGTTCGCGCAGGGCCGTCTCATTGGCTGGTGGCGGGACGATGACGTCTTCTCCCGGTTTCCAATTGACCGGCGTGGCGATGCCATGCTTGTCCGCAGCCTGGGCAGCGTCGATAGCGCGCAACAATTCTTGCGAATTACGACCCATGCTCAGTGGATAATAAATCAGAAAACGGACTTTGCCGTTTGGGTCAATTAAGAAAACCGCACGGATCGTGGCTGTATCACTCGCGCCGGGATGGATGAGCCCAAAGAGCGCCGCAACCGCCATGTTGCGGTCGGCAATGACTGGGAAGGGAATTGTCTGGCCAAAATTTTTCTCGATATTTTGCTCCCAACCGAGATGAGCAAAAATACTGTCAACCGATAGCCCAATCAGTTGCACGTTCCGTTTCTCAAATTCCGGCGTCAGACGAGCAAACTCAATAAACTCCGTCGTACAGACTGGGGTAAAATCCGCCGGATGCGAAAACAACATCACCCATTTTCCGGCTTTGGTGTACTGGGAGAGGGTAATTTCTCCATGAGTACTAATGGCCTTAAAATCCGGGGCCGGATCGCCAATGCGTGGAATTGGTTGTCTTTCCTGCGTTTCCATTCAGGACACTCCTTTCCTTAGAACCCTGTAGTTTTCCTTCAGAATGTTAGTGTTGGTAAGATGTAAGCGCCCTTTATATAGCCACTTGCTAGTAGCAGGGGAAGTAGGGTTTTCAGTTGAGAGTCCGCGACAGGAGAGGATACCTAAGGTATGTTACGTCCTGGCCGATGCCTTAAAACAGGTGGGATCCCATATTATCCGAGGAGGATGTCCTTCATGGAGTCGACTATGTCATCGCTTCCCATACGCATTCAGCGCTTACATGAGCTAGCTTACAACTTGTGGTGGAGTTGGCATAAAGAAGCAGAAGCGCTTTTTGCCACCATCGATCCGACTCTGTGGGTTATTACTCGACATAATCCAGTGAAATTACTGCGGGAAGTCAAACCCGAGCACTTTACTGTCCTTGCCCACGACCCGGCATTCCTCCGTCGCTACGATGCGGTCATGGTCGCATTTGATGCCGACATGATGACCCAGGAGACCTGGTTTTCGCGTGTGGTGGGCCCTGTCCACAACGTTTCCGTTGCCTATTTCTCGGCTGAGTTTGGTATCCACAACTCACTGCCCATCTACGGTGGAGGACTCGGTATTCTTGCGGGAGATCATTGCAAAGAGGCCAGCGATCTCGGCCTGCCGTTTGTCGGGGTCGGGTTCATGTATCCAATGGGATATTTTCATCAGCGGCTTTCTGTTGATGGACGACAAGAGGCAGTCTATGAACACCTCGAGCGCGCAGAAGCGCCAATCGAGGAAGCGCGTACGCCCGACGGTCAACGGTGTCTGGTCGCGGTCCCGATCGGTGACCGACAGATCTATGTCACAGTATGGCATGTCAAAGTGGGACGTTCCGTACTGTATCTGATGGATACCGACGTCGAGGAAAACGCCCCGTGGGATCGCGAATTATCCGCACGCCTCTACGGCGGCGACCAGGAAACCCGCATCCTGCAGGAAATTCTGTTGGGGATCGGCGGTGTCCGGGTCTTGCGCGCACTCGGCATTTCCCCGACGGTTTGGCATCTCAACGAAGGGCATGCGGCATTCGTCACCATCGAACGGCTGCGTGAATTCGTGGCGAGCGGCAAAACCTTTGACGACGCGGTTACCGAGGTCCGGCGAACCATGGCCTTTACCACGCACACCCCAGTCCCCGCAGGCCATGATGCCTTCCCATTTCATCTCGTAGAAAAATATTTATCCAACTACTGGGACCAAATCGGCTTGGATCGAGACCGTTTTCTCGCCCTCGGCGCGCATCGTGAACCGTGGGGCGAGGTGTTCCATATGACAGTCTTAGCCCTGGGACTGGCCGGCAAATGCAATGGCGTAAGCAAAACTCACGGTGAGGTTTCTCGTCGTATGTGGCAGCGCCTGTGGCCCAATATACCGGCAGACCAAGTCCCGATCACCGCCATTACCAACGGCGTTCATACCCCAACCTGGATCGCCCCAGAACTCGATCGCTTATACGATAAATACCTGGGGCCAGACTGGTTCAAGCGACATGACGACCCGGCACTGTGGTTACGTATCCACGAGATTCCTGATGAGGAACTCTGGTGGACGCGAATGCGTCTGAAATACAAACTTATGCATTTTATTCGTGAGCAAGCTCGGCAATTGTGGCGAGAAGAGCATCGCGATCCAGTGCAGGTCCTGGCCAGTGGGGCATTGTTGGATCCAGAAGCACTAACGATTGGTTTCGCGCGCCGGTTCGCGACCTACAAGCGAGCCAATCTGCTGCTCCAAGATTTGGCACGGCTACAAGCAATCTTACAAGATCGCTGGAAGCCGGTGCAGATTATCTTTGCAGGGAAAGCGCATCCCGCCGACGAGCCAGGGAAACATCTGATCCACCAAGTCTACGCGCTCGCAAAAGAATACGGCCTTGGTGGGCAGATTGCTTTCATTGAGGACTATGACATCCGCGTCGCAAAGTTCCTCGTGCAAGGCGTCGACGTATGGCTCAACAACCCGGTGCCACCATTGGAAGCAAGTGGGACGAGCGGTCAGAAAGCCTCACTCAACGGGGTGCCGAACTTGAGCGTTGCCGATGGTTGGTGGTGTGAAGGCTATAACGGCGGGAACGGCTGGACGATCGGCCCCACGAGTCCCCTGGCCGAGATTGAGAACCGCGACACACACGACGCGAGCGCATTGTACCAATTACTAGAAAGAGAGATCGCGCCGCTGTTCTATCAACGTGACTCTGATGGGGTCCCGCGTGGCTGGGTGCGCGTGGTCAAGGAAGCCATCGCTTCCATTGCCCCACGCTTTTCCGCGCGTCGTATGGTGAAAGAGTATATTGAGCGATTTTATCTCCCAATCGCAGGGACTCCACCGAAGGTTGCTATGATTGGAGGCGAAAACCAACTTTCAGCTTCACCTGGAATTGATTGACCTTCCCGTCCTGAATCAAGCCGCGCGTCTCGTTGACCTCGGA
>JAYVFX010000808.1:0-2670 GCA_043772795.1 Deltaproteobacteria bacterium | reverse complement strand
CCGATCCCCAACCCCTACCCAACCATCGTGAGTCCACCACTCACAGAGAGTACCTGTCCCGTAATAAAATCAGCATCTGGAGAAGCAAAAAAGGCGACTGCCGCAGCAATTTCTTCTGGCTGACCAAGTCGGCGAAACGGGACCGCTTTCGTCATTGAGTCGATAATCCGCGCACCTTTGCTCCCAGCAGTAATCTGTTTGAGGAGCGGCGTCTCTGTTGGTCCTGGACAGACGACGTTGACGTTGATTTTCGCGCGCGCGAGTTCACGCGCCAGCGTTTTTGAGAAACCAACGATTCCCGCTTTGCACGCAGAATAAACAGCCTCACCAGTTGACCCAACACGACCAGCATCAGAACTAATAGAGATAATCTTGCCGCTGCCACGCTTGAGCATGTCAGGAATGACGGTATGGCAAAAACTGATGGGACCTTTGAGGTTAATCGCAATAACTTTTTCCCATGTCTCTGGCTGGCTCTCAATGAACGGCTCGACTTTGTCCCACCCCGCATTATTCACGAGAATATCGACCTGGCCCCACATGTCAGTCACCGCTTGTACGGCATCCTGCACTTGTTCAAGCTGGGTGACATCACACCGAACGACCATCGCTTGACCACCGCTCGTTGTGATTTCGTTCGCCGTCTGTTGCGCTTCATGTTCGAGAATATCGATAACGGCAACTCTGGCACCTTCGCTGGCGAGTCGGACACAAATGGCATGGCCGATACCACGGCTGCCGCCGGTCACGAGAGCAACTTTGTCTTTCATACGCATGATACTCCTCCGTTGAAAAAGCGAGGGCATCATACCGTAAGGGCTCTACGGTCGGCAATCTGCATTGGGCAGGGGAAGATTACTCCTCAGCGTTCCCAGTTGTGCGCGCGCTGTGCTGCTGCATCAAGGTCGTAAGCGTTTGCCCCACTTGTTGCAAGTTGCGCGTGGTGGTTTCGAGTTGGCGAATGCCGTTGACACTGCGACTTGTGGCTTTGCGAATGTTTTCCATCGCCGAAGCGACTTGATCCATCCCAACCAATTGCTGTTGGCTTGACGCAGAAATTTGGCTCATTGCCTGTGCTGATTCAGTAATACTCATTGACAGGGCTTTGATCGAGTCACCGGCCTGAAGAGATTGCTCGACTCCTAACTCTGCCGCCCTTGTACCTTGCTCGGTCACCAGCACGGCAACGTTGACGGCTTTCTGGGTATCACTGAGGATCGTGTGGATTTGCACCGTCGCCCGTTTCGACTGTTCCGCCAGATTCCTGACTTCTTGAGCAACCACGGCAAATCCTTTTCCCGCCTCCCCGGCCTTTGCCGCTTCTATCTCAGCGTTAATAGCAAGGAGGTGGGATTGCTCGGCAAGCGCCCGAACTGTTGTGATAATGTCACCAATCGCGTTGTTCTGCTCTCCAACCTTGAGGACACTCTGGGCAATAGCTTCGAGCTTGTCGCGCACGCGATGCATACCCTCAATTGCCTCTTCCACTGAAGACTCTCCAGCTTTCGACACCTGCGCGGTCTTCTGGCTGTCTTCGGAAATCTCTTGCGCCTGACGATGCGCACTGTAGGCGTTTTGTTTGACCTCTTCGACGGTCGTAGCGGTTTGACTAACGGAGGTGGCAGTCTCCGAAGAGATCGCAGTGAGATCCGTTAAGAAACTACCAAGCTGATCGAGCGAGGCCGCTAGAGTCTGCGCCCCATTCTGTAAGGTAGCAAGCTGGGTTTCGAGCTGTTGTCGATGCTGCGACAATTGCTGCTCGCGAACCTGGATTTGCCCCAGCATGTCATTAAAGCCGTCAACTAAGTGCCCAAGTTCATCGTTCCCATATTTCTCGACGCGGATCGTGTAGTTTTTCTCGCGTGAAATAATACCGGTGACTTCCGCCAGCCGGATGATCGGTTCCGCAATCATGCGCTGTAAGATGCTAGAAAGAAGAAAGGCAATAACAATACCGCCGCCGAGCACCCCCATGACGATGAGCATATACCACTGCAAACGGGCGTACAGTTCACCAAGGTCGGAGCGAAACACGGTCATCCCAACCAGGTGGCCATCTAAGTTGATCGGTCGCACTAACTCTAAAGCGTCATCCGAAAAAAAGGCTCCGGCAGTAAGGTCTCGTTGCGTTTTCACTTTCGGCGATGAAACTTCTTGTGTCTCCTGATTCTTTTTGTCGGAAGGACGTATCGGATAACGGGCGAAGAGTTGCCCGTCAGGGGTGTAGATCTCCGCTGAAAGCAGGTGCGGCACCGCCCGCAACGCACTCAATGTCTGTTCAGCCAGTTTTTGGTCACCAAAAGAGAGCGCACCGGTGCTATTAGTCCCAACCACATCGGACAGGGTTGTCAACTCCACGACAAGGCCACGCCGAAAGGAACTGATTTCGGACCAGACAAATGCGCCAGCGGCAAGAGCCAAAAGGCTCACTCCCACCAACATTGTCAGAGCAGTAATTTTTGTCCGGATTGAAGCATTACGAAACGCGCGCATCGTCGTCTCCGTTGACTACCCGCCCTCAACAACTTTGGCCACTTGTAGTAATTGCGTTCCCATCGAAAGGCCCGCCTTTTTTGCTACCGTAAGGTTCACTTCAAAGCGAATCTTATTGTCGCTCAGGATAAAGTTAATCGATACTCCTTGTTGGGCAAATCGCTCGGCACCGTCACT
>JAYVFX010000807.1:0-2355 GCA_043772795.1 Deltaproteobacteria bacterium | reverse complement strand
CTCCAGCATGAGGGTGAGCCGTTCTTTGGGGTAAGATGGGTCGAGGGGCACATAGGCCCCGCCAGCCTTGAGAATCCCCAGCATACCGATAGCCATTATTAACGAGCGCTCCACACAGAGTCCGACTAATACGTCCGGTCCGACGCCACGTTTTTGCAGATAATGGGCGAGTTGGTTCGCGCGCGTATTGAGTTCCGCGTAGGTCAACCGCTGATCTTCCTGCACGACTGCTACCGCGTCGGGTGTACGCGCAACTTGTGCTTCAAATAGTTGCTGGACGCAGGTATCAACAGGGTAGTCTCGGGCGCTATCGTTCCATTCGACGAGGAGTTGCTGTCGCTCGTCGTTGGTCAGGATTGACAATGTTGAGATTCGTTGGTCAGGATTGGTAACTGCAGCATCGAGCAGTGTTTGCAGGTGCCCGACCATGCGTGCAACCGTCGCGTGGTCTATTGCCTTGGGGTTGTAGGCGAACGTTGCGGGAATGTTCTCAGCCTCGGACTTTTCTGGCACAGAAGAAGCGGGAGTCACATATAGTGTTATTCCTCCTTGAGCAAAAAGTTCTTCTTCCTCTGCAAGCGGAAGGAGGACAGCCGCAACCGCTGTGGCGGGGTTGGTTTTGGATAACTTGCTCAATGCTGGATCGCGAACAACAAGATCGCGCGTGTATGTTTGATGCTTCGCGCAAAGGGCCACTTCGCGTTCGATAGCGGCATATGCCTGGGTGAAAGATCCGTCCATGTCCAAGTGAACACGGAACGGCACCTGAGCGGCAAAGAAGTTCTTGTATAATGGAGTGAGGTGCTGTCTGTCTTCCCTCTGTGCCGATGACGTAAATCCGATATCAAACGGGCTGTCAGTGTTGAGTCGCCACAGATAGACAGTAAAAGCGGTCAGCAAGAGGTGCTCGCGCGTCCAGGGTTGTGTACGCGACGTGTTCGCCGTTGCGGGAAGCGAAAATGACATCGACATCGTGGCGGTATCAGTCTGTTCAGTCACGGATTGCGAGAAATAAGGCAATTGAACTGCTTGGGCTGTCGCTAATCGCCCTCGCCAAAACGTTTCATGTTTAGCGATCTGACGCTCTTGCCGCCTGAGTTGACTGAGAACTTCGGTGGCAAGATCCTTGAGCTGTTCTTCGACCTGTAACCCATACGGCCTGGTCAGGTGATCAATGGTGACCGGATCGCCGTCCAAGGTCAGGAGGCTTTTGACAACGAAGTCATCGGTCGTTGTGGCGATGGTTATGCTGTTGAGCTGTAGGGCCCGAATCGTTCCCACCGGCGCCGGGGTGAGGCTTTTTCGCAGTTCATAGTCGGTAACAATGAACAACTCTCCGTTCAGGTGCAGCTTGGGACAGCTGAGGGGATTCAGATAAGGGCCAAAGGACAAAGCCCGGCATAATCTAGCAATGTCTTCAGCCGACCTGTGCCAGGAAATGACGCCTCCGCCTGACGGTCGATCCTGCTGGGAAAAATACGTCCGCTGTCCGAGGTCTTGTGGCGTGCGGCTAAACCGTTGCTGTGCCAGCTCATCAACTAATTCTTGAAATGCAGTAACCCCAGCTTCATAGCATTTGAGGTTGAGACTGAGGGAGGTGTCATCTGGAGCAATAGGGAACCTGCGCTGCTTGAGAATATCACCGGCGTCGATCTCTGTGGTCATGACGTGCCAGGTTACGCCGTACTCCGTCTCGCACTGGAGGAGCGCCCAGGTGGTCGCGTGCATGCCTGCGTACTTGGGGAGCGGCGCATCATGAAAGTTAACGGCGAATTGCGACGGGAGTGACAATACTGCCGCGGAGAGGATGCGCAGGTTAATAATACTAAAGAGATAATCAAAAGAATTCTGCGCCAACCGCACTGGCCAATCATCCTTCAGATGGTATGCCGACACCTGATGCTTATGCGCCCATTGCTGAAAATCTGGATTGTCGCTGACAATCGCCTGAATGGTATGCCCGGCACGGTGGAGAATTTCTGCACATTGAACAGGTAGTGAGGTGTTACCGATGATCACACAGGAGAACGGCTTCCCCTGTCGTAGGCGCTGGTCGTGGAGATCCTCCCGCACGGTGAGGTGCGGTTCAAGGCGTGAGCGGCGATAATCACTTTCAGTTTGTAATGACAACTCCAATAATGCTCGCTGCTGTGCCGGTGAGCGCGGAGCGATACGGCCTACGAGATTTTCGGTTGGCGTGGGGTTCATGTTATAGGCTCTCTCTAAGGGCAGGGTCCGCCGTGCCCCTACCTATAATTAACAAGTTTCTCCGTAACTTCTCAATAACGTCGGGGAAACAAATCGTGATCCACCCGCGAACTGCTCACTACCACCGGGCGAAGGAGGAGAGAGGCA
>JAYVFX010000806.1:0-4619 GCA_043772795.1 Deltaproteobacteria bacterium | reverse complement strand
CGCCACGGCACAGGACCGGTCGGCTGGCTTTTCAGCGGAGATGCGGTTGTGTTCTTCGTAATATGATGGAGTTCGGCGGCGTTGACCCACGAATGATCTGCCGGACGGTCCGTAATAAAGGCAGACACCGCGAGGGCGAGCAGAATTCCCGCAGCACCAGCGACGTAGAATGCCGCCCGCCAGCCCCACGTGACCATGATCCACACAATCAGTGGTGGTGTGAGCGCGGCACCAAGCGCACTGCCACTGGTCGCAATGCCCATTGCGAGGCCGCGTTCCTCTGGTGCGATCCAATTGGCGACAAGGCGATTGTAGTTGGGTGGACCCGCAGCTTCGCCAATGCCGATCAAGGCGCGCACCACCATGAACGAGCCGATAACACCGAGAAGCGACGCGAGAAAGAAATCGCCAGCGACTGCGGTAAGCGCAGTGAATGCCGACCACCAACAAATTGCTCCAGCAAGGATGGGGCGCGGACCAAAACGGTCACCCAGCCAGCCGCCAGGAATTTGTAACAAGGCATAGCCCAACACGAACGCGCTGAAGATCGAGCCCATCTGCACTTTAGTGAGGTTGTATTCCGGCATAATGTATTTGCCGGCAATGGAGATGTTCACCCGGTCGATGAACATCAACACGCCCATGCAAAACACGGTGGCGACAATTATCCAGCGGGTACGCGTTGGCTGTTCGGGCATAGGGTAGGTCTCTTTCGTTCCCTCACTTTCCCTGCCCTCTACCACAGAGACCCAGGGTTTGACAAACGCGGAGAAGAGATAGGGACGTGAGAAGAGGGTAGAGTTGGATGCCACTGTTGGCTTGTCCAGTAGTGATTTGCTTCTTGTTAATCGTTCGGTAAGCCGTGAATAGGCGGTAATGCACTGTCCTGGTCTCTACCTTCGGTGTGGTAATATCGCGCACTTGACCACCGCCACTCTTCTGCTCGTTGGCAAAGATTGCGCTGAAGTTACGAAGGTTGCTAGGGGGTAACCTTGACCAGTGCAACCAACTGAGCCAATTCTCCCCACGCAGCAAGAAATTCGTCGCGGGGAATAGCAGTGGGTGCCGTCGCGAGAGCTGGATCATGGACCCACACAATCTGTTCTTCAATTCCTACCACGACCAGGGCATGCAGACACTTTTCCTGCCAGTAATGCAGCAGAGCCGTAGAGACGAAAACGATCGGCGGAACGTTTTCCTGTAGCCATCGAACAAGATCGTCAAACGAGACGCTGATCACTTCGACGTGGCACTCGGAAACATGCTGCGTGAGGAGCAGAACGTTTAATACTGACGTGCCCACTGGCTGAGTTTCCAGCAGGCGACATAGTTCTTCCTCCCCTAAGGTGACGCCGTGAAACGCCAGGACCATCCGCACAGCAGCAGGAACACAGGAGTTGTACCCCTGGGGGTTCGTCTGTGGCAGATGCGGAATCTGTAGCACGGTTACGCAGCAGGAGCAGTTTGCAGAAGGGCATTGGCAATCTGCTTAAGGACTCGGCAGCGTTCACCAACTTCCAAGATCTCTCCAGTCTGAGCATCAACCACTAACTCTCCGATTTTGGTTTGGCGTCCGTCCCGAGGTGTAGAGAGCCATACTGGGACCAGCCAACAGGTTCGCTGCCCAACCTGCAAGATGGGCTCGTCCACGGAGAAACTCTGTCCGCAATGGAGCGCGAGGCACACGTTAGCCTTTTGTTTGGCGACGTAGGCAGAAATGTTCAGGTGGGTATGGATCTTAATTTCCACTTCTACGTCCGTACCGGTCGAGACTCCTGTGCCACTCAAATTGACAGCCATAATGACTTTCCTCATCTCGCTCTCATTTGGGTCTTCTTGATACGACTTTTACCCTAGCCGTCCCAGGAGCGAAGAGCAAGAAGTGAAGCGTGCAGAAAGGCTACAGGCCGAAGGCTTCAGGCTTGAGAATTGTCTCGTCTTTCCCTACGGCCTACAGCCTATAGTCTTACATGGTTCTTCCTTCTTCATTTTCTCCCTTCAGCCTTCAGATTTTCTCAGCATTCTTAATTTTTAATTCTCAATTCTTCATTTACTTGAGCCCCGCCTTACGCAAGGCGGCAGCAATACGTTCGGTGACCGCTGGGTCTTTGTTGGGAGACGTCCGCTTCCATCTCTCCACCGAAAACTGCGGCACGATCCGCAGCATTTCTGCTCCCGCGGCCCGCGCTTCCTCCTCTCGTCCTAACTCACTGTAACTTATGGCCAAGCCAAAATAGGCAAGCCAATGAGTGGGATTGTAGGTAAGCACTTGCTTGAGCACCGGAATCGCCTCTTCATACCGCCCGGCATGATAATAGGCTTCACCTAGGGCTTTGAGGGGTTGAACCTGCTTACTATTAGGATCAAGCCGCACTGCCTTCTTTGCTGCTTCCACAGCTTCCTCAGTTCGTCCCACCACCATCAACACATAGGCCAGATTGGTGTAGCCTTGAGCAGAGTTGGGATCGAGGGCGAGGGTACGCTCTATCTCGACGGTGGCCTGCGCATACTGCTTTTGGAACATCTTCAGAAAGCCCAATCCGGCATGGGCTATGGGCAGCGACTCGTCCAGGACTATAGCCTGCTGGAACCTCTCCTCAGCGCGCACGAGATTCTGAGGGTCGACATTCCACTGCGAGAACCACTCTATCCAGTACGTAACGCCCAGCCATGCGTATGCTCCGGCATACTGTGGGTCCAGCTCGATAGCTTTCTCAAACATCTGCTGCGCCTGGGCGTTCGTCTCTTTCGTCGTGTGCCACCAGAGCTGCCACCCGCGCAAGTAATAATCGTAGGCTTCCAGGTTACTCGTAGGGGCGAGCTTAAACCGTGCCTGCTCTTCTGGCGTGAGCTTCACTTTCAGCGCGAACACGATCTGCTGCCTGATCTCATCCTGGACCGCAAAGATGTCTTTGAGCGGTCGGTCATAGCGCTCGCTCCATAGATGTTGCCCCTGGGTTGTATCGATCAACTGCGCCGTGATGCGGACTTGGCTGTCACTCCTCCGGACACTGCCTTCCAGCACATACCGCACCCCCAGTTCCCGACTGATGTCTTGTACCTTCACGGCCTTGCCCTTGTATATAAACGCTGAGTTGCGTGCGATGACAAAGAGACTGGCAATCTTGGAGAGATCCGTCGTAATGTCTTCGGTAATCCCGTTGCTGAAGTAGTCTTGGGAAGAATCGTTGCTCATATTGTCAAAGGGCAGGACGACGATGGAGGGTTTGTCAGGAAGCGGCAACGCTTCCTGATTGCGGAGTGGCGATTGAGGATTGCGGATTGAAGAAAAGAAGGGAAATTGCGTGAGGATGAGCCCACCGACAATGAGCGCCAACACCACTCCTACCGTCACTCGGTGCACCGTGCGTAGCCGCCGTGAGAGCTTGAGCCGTTGGACTTGGAGAGTCTGGCGGAGTCCTTGGGGTGGTTCAGAGAGAAGGAGGTAGACCCTAAACCGCTGGGCAATGTTCTTGAGCTTCGGTTGCCCTAACGAGAGGACCGCACCTAGGGGGAGCTTCTTCTCTACCTCTTCATAGACTTTCTGCGAGATACAAATCGTGTCCGGCTCAGCAAGGCTCTGCAGCCGGGCGGCGATATTCACTCCGTCACCAAATACATCCCCATCTTGCTGGAGAATATCACCCAGATGAATGCCGATACGGACGTGAATCTGTTCGCTCTGCTCGTGCCCGGCGTTGTGCGTTCGTAGCTGGGCGTGAATCGCCTGGGCGCATTGCACGGCATGCACGACCGAGGGAAACTCGACCAGGAAGGCATCCCCGATGGTTTTGATGACATGGCCGTGGTGTTCACTCACGGCCTGTTGGATGAGTCGGTTATGAACGTTGAGCAACCGCATCGTGCGCGTTTCGTCCGCGCCCATCTGGCGGCTGAAGCCGACGATGTCCGTGAACATAATCGCGGCCAGCCGCCGAGTCTCTACGTGCACGGTCTTTAACTCCTGACAATCAACCGAACTAACTACGCCCCCATATCCGAACTACGCAACATCTTGCCCGGTAATGCCCCGCTACAGGTACCGTTGTCGAAGGTCACTTGTCCGTTGACGATAATGTGGCTATAGCCGTCAGGCTTTTGTACCCGTCGCCAGTCACCATCTGGCAGATCTTGAATCGTTTCCATCGGGCGCACCGCCAGTTTCTCTAAGTCGTACACGACGATATCCGCCGGCATGCCCTCACGTAGCCAGCCTCGATCGCGAATGCCAATCGCCCAGCCCACCATCGTTGATAACCGCCAGTGAGCTTCTTCGAGAGTCATGATTTGCTTGTCTCGTACCCAGTGGGCGAGGAAGTGCGTTGGGTAACGACCAAGGGTGAGGAACTTGGTGTGCGCACCGCCGTCAGACGAGCCGACGAGCGTGAGCGGATGTTTGAGAATCGTGGTCAGCGCTTCATCATTGTTGTTGATGAAATCTTGCATCCCAAACTCTGCTTTGAGATCCTCCTCGACCGCTAGATCAAGGAGCGTATCAACGGGATGCTTGCCTTGGTCTTTGGCAATCTCGGCGATCGTGCGGCCTTTTAGTGGCATGTTCCGTTGGGACACGACATTTGTCGATGATGTCCACCTGCCAAAGAACACGCCACTAAAAG
>JAYVFX010000805.1:0-22135 GCA_043772795.1 Deltaproteobacteria bacterium | reverse complement strand
CAGCCTCTCTGATTTGCACTTCAGATGTACATACGGTACGTGGCGTGATTGAAATTCCTAGCGGTCGGGGTCTTGGGCATGAAAGTGTTGGCGTTGTGTATAAGGTCGGCAAGAATGTCACTCGTTGTAAAGAAGGTGATCGGGTTGCAGTATGTGCGATTACTCCCTGTGGCCACTGTGAGAATTGTCAACGCGGGTTTACTTCACAATGTGGAGGGATGCTCGGCGGCTACAAATATACCACGCAACGTGATGGCAATCTGTCAGAGTATTTCTTCGTCAACGACGCAGACTATAACCTTGCACCAATTCCCAAGTCGCTGAGCGATGAACAAGCTGCGTACACAACAGACATGCTCACGACCGGTTTGGCTGGTGCGGAAAACGCCAAGATTCCTCCGGGCGGAACTGTAGCAGTGTTTGCACAAGGGCCAGTTGGACTCGCGTCAACCATGATGTCACGCCTCTTGGGTGCCGGACTAGTCATCGCTGTGGAATCGAAACCCGATCGCAAGGCGCTAGCGAAGAAACTGGGGGCGGATGTTGTTATTGATCCCACTCAAGGCGACGTTGTCGAGCAGATTCGTCAGCTCACCGGAGGTGAAGGGGTTGATTCCGCGATTGAGGCGCTAGGTCATCCGGTGACGTTTGAGAATTGTATCAAAGTCACACGGCCAGGCGGGGTAATCTCGAACGTTGGCTATCATGGCGAGACGGGCAATACCTTACAGATTCCGCTGCCAGATTTTGGACTTGGCATGGGCGACAAGCAAATTCGCACGGCACTCTGCCCCGGCGGACGCGAGCGGATGATGCGTTTACTGCGACTCTTAGAGAGTGATCGGATTGATCCAACGCCAATGACGACGCATCGGTTCCCCTTCTCACAAGTTGAGAAGGCGTTTCATATGATGGAAACGAAAGAGGACAACATTATTAAGCCGTTGATTACGTTCTAGATGCTCATTATCGTATATTCTCTCAGCGCTGCGTAGGAAGGAATTAATCATGGCTTTTTATCAACTCGATCCCGAAGTTACCCCGCAAGAAGTCGGCATGGACAGCGAAACGGTAAAGAAGCTCGCCACACTCTTTCGGGCAGAAGTTGAATCAGGGAAATTGTTCTGGGGCGCACAGCTTGCGATCTACCGGCGCGGCAAACGCGTACTCGATATCGGCGGAGGACTGGCGCGCGCAAGCGATCAGAAGCCGGTGACACCAAACAGCATGTTTGTCCTCTTTTCTTCGACCAAAGGACTGGCGGCACTGGCGATGCACATGCTGCAAAACCAAGGGCGCTTCCAGTACAACGACCTCGTCTCGCGCTATTGGCCAGAGTTCGCTCGTAACGGTAAAGAACGGGCAACGATTGCCCATGTCCTGGGTCACCGCGTCGGCAACACGATTGGACCGGATTGGCTCACCCACAAACTGTGGGGTGATCGACAAAAGTGTGCGCAAGCGATGGAAGAATTAACGCCGCGCTGGACGCCGGGAGAAGCCAACGGCTACCACCCGCTCAACTACGGCTTCATGATCAACGAACTCATGTGGCGCGTCGATGGCCGCGATTGCGGACAGTTTCTCCGTGACGAAGTGTTCACACCGTTAGGACTAACCAACGTGTTTGTCGGTTTGCCGGAATCAGAGGAATCGCGCGTTGCATGCGTCTATGAAGCACCGTCAGACCGTGCATCCATTACGAAGATGGCAACCATGATGGGGTTTACGCCCGACGAGGAATACTTTGCCTTTCAACACTCGCTCAACTTTGAAGAAAAAGTCGACGCGAAGTCACTGCCATTTCCTGAAGCCGCCAATATCTTCAACCGTCCGGAAGTCCATCGCGCGGTCGTCGCCGGTGGTGGCGGTATCGCCTCGGCCCGCGATATGGCAAAAATCTACGCCATGCTGGCTCACGGCGGCGAGTGGGACGGCAAGCGCTATCTCTCCACAGAAACGTTGCAGCGTTCGATTATGCCAACGAGCGAGCCAGGCGCGATCGACCGCTCCCTACGCGTACCGATCATCTACGGTTCGGGCTGGATGCTCGGACATCTCGCCCGTGGAGCCAGTTTGCACACCTTCGGTCATCCTGGAAAAGGTGGGCAGGTGTGTCTTACTGATCTCGACCGTGAGTTGTCGTTCTCGTTTCTCAATACCGGGCAAAAAGATTACGCAGAGTTCGCCCAATTTTCCACTGAGTTAGTCGCTCTTGCTCTTGATGCGTGTCACTAAACGACGATGAAACGCCTTCTTCTCACTTTCAGTCTATGGGGCATATTGATAGTCACCGCTAGTGCTGCGTCCAGCCCGGAGTTCGGGATTCGCCTATTCAACGACAAGCAGTGGACCACAGCGCAGCAGTTTTTTGAGTCCTATACCTCAGAGCACCCGACCGACGCGGTGGGCGCTTTCTATCTTGGCCGCACGTTATTTGAACAACAACAATACGAGCACGCGATAGAGTGGTTAGAAAAAGCCACTTTGATCGAGAGTATCAATTCACATTATCACCTTTGGTTAGGACGCGCGTACGGCTATAGTGCGCAACGCGCAAGTATCCTGTGGCAATTCTCTCTCGCTCGTAAAGTGAAGATCCACTTCGAAAAAGCAGTGGAACTCGATCCTGACAATATCGATGCACGAGCCGACCTAGCCGAGTACTACGTCAAGGCACCTCGCATTCTCGGTGGAGGCACAGAAAAAGCTGAGGCCCAGGCTCATGAGATCAGTAGACGGAATCTTGCGGAAGGGTTACGTGTGTGGCGGATGATCGCAGCAGAAAATGCGCAAGAGTACGTTCACGCTCAGCAAGAGCAACAGCGACAAGCGCAAGAAAGCACCCCCGCATTCGGGAAAGGCGTACTACCATGAACTTCACGCACAAGCACATACAAACGAACGGCATTCGCATGCACGTAGTCGAGGCGGGCAGCGGGTTTCCCGTGCTGTTGTGCCACGGCTTTCCTGAGTTGTGGTACTCCTGGCGGCACCAACTCGCAGCCCTGGCAGATGCTGGGTTTCGTATCATTGCACCTGATCAACGTGGGTACGGCGAAACTGACGCACCACAAGCGATCGACGCTTATTCAATGCATCATCTGGTCGGTGATCTCACTGGGTTGCTTGATGCGCTAGAGATCGACAAAGCAGTGATCGTTGGTCATGACTGGGGCGGATTGGTCGTCTGGCAAATGGCGCTACTTGCGCCACAGCGTGTTGCTGGTGTCGTCGGTGTAAACACGCCCTTCTTCCCGCGACTGCCAATACCGCCGCTTGATGCCATGCGAGCAATGGCGCAAGACAATTTTCACTACATTCTGTATTTCCAGGAGCCCGGCGTTGCCGAGGCAGAACTCGAGCGCGACGTGCGCCGGTCGTTGCGTGGCTTTTATCAAGCGCCGAACCGTGAGGCAATGGAGTTGTTGCGTAACGTACCGATCGGGGTATTTGGTCCCGCTGGTGGCGGCATTCTCGACCGGCTGCCTGATGCGCCACATGGGAGTTTCCTCACACCAGAAGATTTTGACGTATTTGCCAACGCCTTCACAAAGAGTGGGTTTCGTGGTGGTTTGAATTGGTATCGCAATCTTAATCGTAACTGGGAGTTAACTGCCTATCTCAACAATGCCAAAGTTCAGCAACCTGCGTTAATGATTACCGCAGAGTTGGACGTGGTGCTGCGACCAGAGTTAGCCGTTGGCATGGAGAGATGGGTGCCGAACCTTCGACGCACGGTGCTCATCGAAGGTTCCGGCCACTGGACGCAGCAAGAGAAACCGGCAGAGGTCAACGCGGCGTTGTTGGAATTTTTGCGAGAGTTTCGTGGGTAGAAACCTCGCGCGCTGTGCTTCAGTAGGCAGGCTGTTCAGAGCGTTTTGTTTTCTAGAAGCGTGAGGAAACTTCGCACTGGTAATACTTCGATTCTATCCGGGGTGGTGAGCGGGCGCGCGCCTTCGTATACGAGGATGCGTCGCGTTATTCCCTTGAGCGCACCGATCGCCTTCAGCCCTGTGAGCATTGATGAAGAGAAGCGGCTTGTGGCTTTGACCTCTATAGCAATCAGCGACTTGCCACGTTGGAGCAGAAAGTCGACTTCAGTCAATCGCGCTTCAGCCGGACTCCAGTAGGAAATTTCATCATAGACCGGCCAGATTTCTTGATAGGCCCGCAATAGTGAGAAAATCCAGCCTTCTAATAAAGGCCCGCGTTCTTCTTGCGTGAGCGCACCGCGATATTTTTTCACTGCGCGCATGATTCCGCAGTCCACCCAGTACAACTTAGGATGCGTCCGTTCACGCACACGCAACCTCGCCTCGAAGGCTGGGAGCCTGGTAGCTAAAAGGGTATCTTCGAGAATCTCGAGATACCCTTCAACCGTATTCCGTGCCGCTGCGGCATCACGGGCCAGACTGCTGATGTTGATGACTTGCCCATGGGCAATGGCAGCAACCGGCAAAAAGCGCGAGAATGCAGGAAGATTGCGTACCAACGCCTCCGCCCGGATTTCCTCCTTGAGGTAGAGCTGCACATAGGCATCAAGAGTCTCAATTTGTGATTCCGATTGCCAGACGAGCGGCAGTGACCCAGTCGTCAAGATCTTTTCAAGAGCAAAATCGTTGACAAGTTCTTCAGGAAGAAGCGGGAACATCAGCTTGCGCAACGCGCGGCCAGCCAACAGGTTGACACCGGCATGCTTGAGTTTACGCGCACTTGAGCCAAGCAGGACAAAGCGGAGCTTTTTCTCTTCGATCAAGAGATGGACGTAGTTCAACAAGTTTGGGATGCGCTGGATCTCATCAACAATCACCCAACTGCCACTCGGTAAGCCTTCTAATTCCAGGCGGAACAGTGTCGGGTTAGGCAACAGATTTTGGTAGATACCTTCGTCGAGCAAATCAATGCGGTAGGCACGGGAAAACGCCTGCCGTGCCCAGGTGCTTTTGCCGACGCCGCGCATGCCGAACAGAAAAAAACTCTGCTTCGGAGGCGTAAGGATCCTTGGGTATTCTTTGCCTGCCACCATGTCGTAAAAAAACGCCGCAAATTTACCTCAAGGTAGCAACGCTTTCCGCATACGGCAAGAGGTGGATGAGAGAGGAAACGATTGGGGAGTGCGGAATTCGGATTTCTCAAACCTGAATCTTCCCTGTCTCCTAATCTACAATCCGCAATCTACAATCCCCAATAATTGATAATCCGCATTCTGCAATGAAGAATCCGCATTCGCTAATTCACAATCGGTTCGCTTTTTTTATTCCGCCATCCGCAATCGTTTCATTTCCCCTGAAACTTCGGCGTGCGCTTCTCGGTCATTGCGGCGATACCCTCTTTGGCATCTTCGGTGGTCCAAGTATACGCTTGATGCTCAGACTCGACTTCGATTGCGGCTTCCAGCAGATCCGCATCGTTCTTGTAGAGTGCGCGTTTTGCGAGTCGTACCGCAATGGGTGCGGAGTTCGTCGCAATCTCTCGTGCGAGGGCCATCGCCTCGTCCATGACTTTTTCTTGTGGTACCACGCGATTCACCAGTCCCATCGCAAACGCTTCCTCGCCGGTGTACAGTTTGCCGGTAAAAATCACTTCACACGCTTTCGCCATACCGACAATGCGTGGCGTGGTGTACGTTCCAGCCATGCCAGGATGAATGCCTAGCCGCACAAAAGTGAGCCCCATACGCGCGTTGGCTGCCGCGACTCGCATGTCACACGCGAGGGCGACACAAAAGCCCGCGCCGACGGCTGGACCGTTGATTGCCGCAATCGTAGGAATCTCTAACTGTCTGAGAGTAAGAAATTTTTTATAGAATACTTTTGGTGCTTCGCGGTTCGCTCCACCCGCGGTGCGGCTCTGCAAGTTTCCTTTTGTTCCGCCCGCACTGAACGCCCGACCAGCACCAGTCAACACCAATACCCGTGCAGACTGATCGTCCTTGAGAGTCCGCACGAGATCAGTCACCTCATCTCCCATCTCCGCACTCATCGCGTTGAGATTCTCTGGGTGGTTGAGTGTGAGCGTAATAATTCCATCTTGGCGCTCGACCAGAATATGTTCATAGGAAGCCATGCGATTCTCTCCTTTCATTGTTAACCCTGTTAGTACACAATTGCGTACCAACAAAAAAGGGCGCGTACGACCGCGCCCTTCTGGTTTTTGCAGCCTCTTCGCCTTAGCTGACGGAAGAGTTCTGCTTCCCAGTGGTGGCGAGATTCGGTGAGTCATTCACTTCTTGTTTCTCCTCTGACTCTGCCTTCGCTTCCTCCGTTGGCTTTGCTTTATTTGCTCCAGACCGCTTTGGCCGAACCGGTGCTTCAATCATCACCGCCGCCGGGTGCTGCTGAAGAAAATCGATCTTGACGCGATCTGTATCGATCATCACATGCCGGCTAATGGTTTCCATAATATCTTTGCGCAAGGCTTCCATTTGGTCCGCAGACAGACCCAAGCGGTCATAGGCAAGGACGATCTGTAAACGCCCTTTCGCCTCGTCCTTGCTTCCTTTCGGTCCGAAGAACCGCTGAACGAGATCTCCCCATGCCATAAGTTTATCTCCTGAAGAACAGTTTACCGAGGCGGTGCATGATGCCTCCATGCCCGTTCAGTTCGGGAATAGGAACGTCTTCACCGAGAATTCGGCGGGCAATACGATCGAACGCCTGCCCTGAACGAGACTGTTCATTCAATACTACCGGCACCCCGCGGTTGCCGGCGACCACCACCTCGTCATCCTCAGGCACAATCCCGAGCAGTCGGACTGCTAAGATGTCGAGCACATCTTGCTGGTTGAGCATGTCCCCGCGTTTGACCATATCCATGGACATGCGGTTGATAATCAGTTGTGGCTCTCCCAGTGACGATTGTAGCAAGCCAATGACCCGATCCGCATCACGCACCGGAGACACATCCGGCGTGGTAATCACAATCGCCTCATCTGCCCCAGCCACGGCATTACGAAACCCCTGTTCAATGCCGGCTGGACAATCGATCAACACGAAGTCAAAGTCTTCTTTCAACTGAACGACCAGCGCCTTCATCTCGTCCGGAGTAAGGGACTCTTTCTGATCAATTTGTGACGCTGGCAGCATCGAGAGTTGTGGGAATCGTTTATCCTTGACCAACGCCTGGCGCAGTTGGCAGCGGCCACGCACGACATCGACCAGATGATAGACAATACGATTTTCCAAACCCATGAGGATATCGAGGTTACGTAATCCGATGTCGGCGTCGACGAGTGCGACTTTCTGGTCATGCCGTGCCAGACCAAGACCGATATTCGCGGTCGAAGTCGTCTTCCCGACTCCGCCTTTTCCTGAAGTGATAACTATCGCACGTCCGCTCATGGCGCGGACCTTCTATAATTTTCCTTGGTAGGGTTCAATGACAATCCTCTCATCTTTCACTCGCGCGACCTCTGGACGTTGTACGCGCCGGGTGTTCTGCCCCTCGTCCGCGCGGGCAATGTATGGCCCAATCCGCAGCTGCAGTGGCATCAGATTCAGCGCAACGACCACTGCATTATGGTTATCCGGGTAACCGGCATGAACCACTCCGCGTAAGGTACCGAATACCAGGGCATCCCCTCCGGCGATAATTTCCGCCCCTTGATTGATATCCCCCACCAACACCACATCGCCATTGAAGACGTGTTTCTGTCCTGACCGTAGACTACGACGCAAATAGAGTGCAGTCGGTTCTTCGACTGCACTCGACTGTATAGTTTTTTTCTCTTGAGCTGAGACAATCAATTCTTCCCGAACGAGAAGCCCTTCTTTATAGAGCAGGTCGCGACACTTTTCTGTTTCGGCAACGGCGTATCGTAACTGCAAACCTTCGCGGTGCAGAATCTCTTTCAATTCACGCCATTCTTCTTTGTGTAGATTTCGCCCGCCGAAATGCAGCACAACTGGTGAGTCGCGGAAAAATCCTTTCGCACGACCCAGTTCTTCTTCCACAGCATGAATCACATCGGGAAAAGCCGCCCGGTCGTCGAAAAGAAACGTCGTCCCAGACTTCAGTCCTTTGATAGTAAACAGCTCCACACCTCTCTCGCGCGGTACAAAATCACTTACTGTCGTTCTGATTGGCCCAGAGCGAGCCTAGGAATACGGTTCCCTGTAGCAAAGAAAAGTCCAAACCACAATATCTAGTAGCCTAGTTGTAGGACAAAACCACCAACAAATAGCGATTTTTCCTCTCACGAGACGTTGTAGACCGCCCGTGGAACTCCGTCACTCCGACTCTAGGCGGGGCCAACCACTAGTCACAACTGAAACCATTTGCCGAGCAGCAATGCCCTCTCCCACCGGGAGGGAGGGTAAGGGCGAGGGGATCGCAAAGGAAAACACTCCTTATTTCTCCCCCTCATCTTGGCCTTCTAATGTGACCGACTCCGAGGCCCCCGTTGCGACCACCAGTCAGCGCGCTATAACGTTATCTCAGCATTTCCTAAGAGAGGAGGTGAGCAACGGAATGCATCGAGAACGGGACCGGGAAATTCGCCGGCGACGAAAACGGCGAGAAAAACGACACAAAGCCCGCGTAAAAGAATTAAAAACCCAGGCAAAGAAAGCCTAAATTGACCCATAGATTCCTGACTTCCTATCACAGACAGCCCACAATCACTGCTGCCAGAAGAGACGCGACATGCCGCATCTCTTCTGGCTTCGGAAGACTGGATGCCGCATACGAAAGCAGGTAGGGCAGTCCCCACCAGGATAAAACCTTTAACGCGCTTTTAGTAAATAGCGTGTTCCTCCAGACCAAAGTTCCACTGCATCTGGACGAATCTTCACGACCGTCAGTCCTTCAATCGAATCTCCTTCATGCGCAATCGTTGCTGGTCCAGCTCCCACCTTGATCGAGGCTACGCGCTTTTCAGGATCAGTTGACCATTGCAAAAACGACAAAGAGGTATCTGGCGGGGAACTCAACGCTTCTTCACGTGCTGGTGTAGGCGGCCTGGGAGCTGCTGAACGTGGAGGAGGCTCTATCTCGGAAGTATCGTTTACGGAACTCGGTGTAGCGGCACGCGGCGGTACACTTTTCTCCACGACCGGAGGACGTGGGCGCACCTGTTTTTGTACGAGAGCAGCCCGAGGGGCGTTGGGAGACGGCAGCGGCGGCGGAGCAACGATGCGATCGTAGGGAGAAGAATTCACAAACGGCGACCGTTGCACCATGGCTTCTGAAGAACGACGCAGACTTTGGAGATCAGCACCGCTTGCAGCCCCTGGCCGATTCCCCTCGCCTCTCGACTCAGAGTGCGGTACCGGTTCTACCACTGCTGACCCTGAACCTGAAGTAACAATTTGTGGAGGGCGTGCGGGAGCAATAGGGGCTGCAGGTGTCGGTTTTGTCACAGAGAGCACTGTCTCTGCCTCTGGAGTAATCTGTGCCACACGCGGCAGTGGCGTCGGTATATCTCCTTCGCTTCGGGTCTCACCCGGTACTGGCGCTTGTGCGGTTTGGGGTTGCGTCTTGGGTGAAGTTGGTCTCCCGCGTCGCTGCCCAGCTAAGGCAGGTTGTTGTGGCTGTGCGCGCGCATCTTGCGGCGTATCAGTTGTCGACGGGGCAACTTCTACTACGGGTGTCGTCGTCAGGGAGCGCCACAACATGACCCCAGCCCCAAGCATAACCCCGGCAAGCACAAGCCCGCCTCCGACTATCCACGGCACGCGAGATCGACGAGGGGTACGAAAATCAAATCGCGGGGCATTGGCAAGTAAGCGTGTGCGAACATCGGGATTCTGCACACGCTTTTCTTCTTCGACTTTTCGCAAAGCATCAAGAATTGTGCTCATAGGGTAGAACTATCCCTTCCCGAGTACCCCATGCGGCAGTGCCTTCGAGCGCAACAGGAGTCTCTCGCAGCACCCCCTCTGTTTTTCCGCCAAGACTAGGGTGTGCATAGGTTGAAAGCGCATTGTACAACAAGATCATGGTGAGCGGCCCGGCAACGCCATCAGGAGTGAGCCGCGTGGTACGCTGAAAGCGAGCGACTGCGGCTTCTGTCTGCCGACTAAAGACAGTCTCTCGCCCAGCAGCAGGAAGTGGCGATCCAGCGGCTCCCTGCACTTTTGTCAACATGGCATGTAAACGTCGAACATTTTGCCCAACACTTCCGACGGCCAGAGAGGCCCCTATCTCTTCAAAATCTTTCCAAAATACATATCCCTTACCAAACCAGTTGTCATTCAGTATATGGAGCGGCAAATCCCGTTCTTGGTCTTGGTCAAGGAACACGCGACAACGGTCGCTCGACAGCCCCAGTAACAGTACAAAACGAGTACTCTCAAGTCCAGGAACAATGAGTTCCATAATCATCGGCAGATCGAGTAACGTCAGCAGGTTGGCACTACCCGTCAACGGTAAATATTCAAGCTGACGGGTCCGAGCGATCGCAGCAAGATCGAGTATTCCCCGTCGCGACTCTTTCTCCCGCAGCTTGTCGACTTTCCACACCTGTAATAATCCCACTGTCGCACGCATAGCACTATCGACCATGCTCATGCTACGCAGGTCGCGAAGAAATTGCTCCACGACCAAACGATCCTTTTCTTCTGATGAGAGCAACGGTACTGACGGAGAGCCAGCCCCAGCTTCTTGTGGTCCAGGGATCGTAACTGGCGGTAGAGTCGCCGCTAACGGAGGAGAGGTGTCGGGTGGTACTGTGGGTTGCAGTAACGGTTGAGGAGGACCAGGCGTCGGCTTGGGTGTCACCTCGGTGGTCCCGTTCGCCGCACCCACCTCCGCGACGGCCTTCTCCTCACCTTCCGCACGTTCATGCGCAACTTGTGGTTGCGGTATTGTCTCGCGAGAGAACCACCGACGAACTGGAGCAAGCGTCGACAACAGCCCAATTGCAACGACCAGGGTTGCCGCAAGCGCAGCCTTAAGTACAACTGAGGAGCGCCCCCAGAGAAACTGACGAGCATCTTGCCCGTGGCGACGAAGCTCCTTGATTGCTTGACGGATCAGCTGAGAGTCAATCTTACGCTCCTCTCGGGTGTAAGCAACCAACAATGCGCGGTGACACAGTACATTGATAAGGCGCGGGACTCCGCGAGAGTATTGGTAGACCAAGCGGATCGCCCCAGGCGTAAAAACGACCAGTGCCCGTCCGCCACCAGCAACTTGGAGACGATGACGAATGTATCCGCCGGTATCGTCAACAGGCAGGGGTTTCAAATGCCACCGCAATGTCACTCGTTGATCAAGTTGTGCGAGATCGGGCCTGGCTAATGTTTGCGCAAGCTCAGGTTGACCGACCAAAACAATTTGCAGGAGTTTGGCGCGTTCGGTTTCGAGGTTAGACAACAAACGTAGCTGTTCAAGAACGCTGGGTTCGAGGTCCTGTGCTTCATCAACGATCACTACAGTCCGCCGACCTGTCGCTTGTTGCGCCAGGAGGAAGCGGTTAAGCTCGTCTGTCAACTCTTTCCTGCTTGTCGAAGATGAAAGCAATCCTAAATCAGCATTAATCGTCTGCAGAAGCTCAAGGGAGGACAGCGCGGGGTTAAAGATGTACGCAACGGTGGTTTGAGCGTCGAGATTACGGACAAGCGTCCGTAGCAAAGTAGTCTTCCCTGCGCCAATCTCACCGGTAATGACAACAACACCACCACCTTCTTTTACACCAAAAAGCAAATGACCCAGCGCCTCCTGATGATTCGTACTCAAGAAGAGGTAATCTGGGTCAGGCGTCAAACGGAAAGGGTTGTCACGAAAGCCGTAGAACGATTCGTACATAAAAGTGGTAGTCAGTAGTCAGTAGAAAAACCTTCAACATTGGACTTTAGACTCAATCCGCTTTCTTCCCATTCGTTTCCGACATGCGCTTTCCGTTCTACGTAGCACAATCTTGTCTTATCAGGAACACTACGCAACGTCTTTCTTCAGGTGCTTTGTCTGTTTTTCCTTTTCGCCATTTCCCCATTTTCTCCCCTCAGCCTATAGTCTTCAGCCTATAGCCTCCAGCCTGTTTTCACCTTTATCCCTTATCCATTTATCCGTTTCCCCCTATTTGGTCGGACATTGCCTTCCGAAAGCGGATTGGCTAAACCAGAGCGCATCATGTCACAAGCACGAGATCCGCGGTATGCCGCATCTGGTGTCGATAGCACCAAAGCTGAAGCTGGTCTGTCTCTCCTCAAAACATGGGTAGAACAAACCTTTCTCCTCAACCCAAACTCGCGTCCACACCTCCCGCTTGGATATTTTGCCAACATTATCCGTTTGGACGGCCTGAACACTGGAATTGCCATTTCTACCGATGGTGTGGGTACCAAATTGCTCATCGCTGAAATGTTGGGAAAGTACGATACGGTCGGCATCGACTGCATCGCCATGAACGTCAATGACTTATTATGCGTGGGGGCAACACCGATTTCCTTTGTTGACTACATTGCTGTGGAAGAGTTGCACCCAGAGGTCTTGGGTGAGATTGGCAAAGGACTGTTTATCGGTGCGCAACAGGCACGAGTCAGTATCTCCGGTGGTGAGATCGCTCAACTACGCGACATGATTCGCGGCGTACATCCCGGCGGGGGTTTCGATCTAGCAGGGACTGCCATCGGCACGGTACCGCTTGATAAAGTTATTGTCGGTGAAGATGTTCAACCTGGCGATGTCGTCATCGGGCTCGCTAGCAGCGGTATTCACAGCAATGGTCTTTCACTCGCACGGCGGGTGTTGCTGAAAGAGACCGAACTCAAAGTCGATAGCTACATACAGGAATTTGGCCGCACAGTTGGTGAGGAACTCCTAGAGCCAACGCGCATCTACGTTCCTGAAGTCACAGCGATGTTTGCTGCTAATCTGAAGATCACAGCGCTCGCGCACCTGACCGGTGATGGATTCTTTAATCTCACTCGCACGGCAAAGCCTATCGGTTTTCGCCTTCATACTCTTCCGCCCATACCGGCGATTTTCTCCGCCATCCAAGAAGTCGGCAAGCTCAACGATGCGGAGATGTTTCAAGTGTTCAATATGGGCATTGGCTTCTGTGTCGTAGTAGTTCAGGCTGATGCGGACAAAGTTTTACAGATTGCCGCAGACCACAACGTGCGTGCCTGGCGCATCGGTGAAACGGTGGCCTCGGAAGAGCGGATAGTGACGATTGAACCGCGTCGGTTACAGAGCCGTGAGAGGAAATTCGTTGCCCTCTAAGAGAGCTTTCTATGCTTGATCTCCAAACGTTGGACCGTGAATCGCTCGTGCAACTAACCGTTCGGGGACGCAAGAGCGGCAACCCGCATACCGTCAAGATCTGGTTCGCAACGGATGCTAGCAAAGGGAAAGTCTATGTCACTTCAGCCCGCGGCTCTGATGCACAGTGGGTGAAGAATCTGCGCAAAAATCCCCAAGTCGCATTGCAGATTGGCAATATAACCTTCAAAGGGACAGCGGTGTGGCGTGAAGATGATCAGGTTCAAACCGAGGTAATCTCACTCTTCTTACGGAAGTACTTCCTTGCCAAGGTCTTCAAATGGATCGGGTGGTACAAGACGATTTTCGCTTTTGAGGTTACGCCGAGCGAAGCATGATATGTGAAGCGTGTTCGGTGATCAGATTAAAAAGGTGATATTGCTAATCGGCTCCCCAGCATTCACCAGGATCACCTTTTTGCCAAACATTTTTAACTCACCATTCACTGACCGCAGTTGATGAATCGTTCGTCCACCCCACAGGTGGGTTTCGTGTTTTGCTTGGATTGACAGTTCCAGGAGCAGGAAGTTCGAGCCGACCACAAGTTCTCCTGTCCCGGTTTTCTCTATCTCGATGTTCGCAATAAGACGACGCATTGACGAGGTGGGAGTTTGACTATGGCGAAACCCGCTTTTCAGTAGACGTATGCGTGTGGCGATGCGTGTGCGGTTGTCATAGATATGCGAGATGTGACGGTTGGGATCAGCGTCTTCACGTGTCGTCGCCGGAACCCAGTATACTGCATCGTCTTCCCACAACGCTTCCCATTCGTCATAGCGCGACTCGTCAGCCAGCCGCGCTTCTTTGTAGAGAAAGGCTTCGACCGCTTTGTGTTCGGCAGCGGAGATCATCTTACGCACTCATCACCGTAATCCGCGAAAAAACGCGCGAATGTCGTCAACCAAAAGCTGCGGTTTCTCCATCGCGGCGAAATGACCACCCGATGGCATCGGTGTCCAGCGTTGCACGTTGTACGCCCGCTCTGCCCATTCGCGCGGTGGACGCGCAAGTTCCTTCGGAAAGGCGGCAAAACCACTTGGCACAGTGACCTTCTCGTCTTTTGCTAACAACCACGGATGATGGCGTTGTTCGTAATACAAACGCGTCGAGGAATTAATCGTCTGAGTTATCCAGTAGATCATCACGTTACTGAGCAGTTGGTCTTTGCTGTACGAGTTTTCAGGATTACCGTTACAGTCACTCCAGGTGCGGAACTTCTCGACGATCCAGGCACACAACCCAACCGGAGAATCATTGAGACCGTACCCAAGTGTTTGTGGTTTCGTTCCTTGAATTTCCTGATACCCGGTTTCTTCTGCCCGCCAAGCGCCCATTTCTTTAATCCAGGCTTGCTCAGCCGCAGATAAATTCTGCCGATTGGCTGGGTGCGGCGCCACACCAACCATATTCAGATGAATACCGACAACATTCTGCGGAAAAGCAAAACCTAACCGCGAGGTCACCAACGCGCCCCAATCACCACCTTGCGCGCCATACCGTGCGTAGCCAAGGACATCTTTCATCAGCGCGCCGAACCACTCGCCAATGCGGATCACATTCACTTTGCGCTCGTGCGTGGGATCGGAAAAGCCATAGCCTGGCAGTGAGGGCGCAATCACGTCAAAAGCATCGGCAGGATCACCGCCATGCGCCGCCGGGTCAGTCAGCGGACCGAGGATCTGCATGAATTCATAGATCGACCCCGGCCAGCCGTGACTAATGATCAACGGCAGTGGCTTCGGTCCTTTGCCACGTTCGTGAATGTAGTGAATCCGCTGACCATCAATGGACACTTTGAAGTGATGCCACTGGTTGAGTTCTCGCTCCTGTGCCCGCCAGTCATATTTTGTGCGCCAGTATTCAACCAACTGTTTAATATATGCGAGGTTGGCACCGTACTCCCAGCTAGTATCCGGCACTTCTCCAGGCCAGCGCATGCGGTCGAGTCGCTCGCATAAGTCGGTCAGTACACTGTCGGGAACGTTGATGGTGAATTTTTCTGGAGTCGTGTGTGGCATTTTTTCTCTCCCTTCGTCTCAAGACAGTGAAGAGTGAAGAGTGAAGAGTTAAGAGTTAAGAATTGAAAAAGAAAATTCCTTTTGTAATTCTTCACTCTTCACTCTTAATTCTTAACTCTTAATTGATTTCGCTTTCTTCCTCGTTTCTTCTCGTTGCTCTATGCGTTGACGGATCTCCTTCTCCCGCCCTCGCTCACTCGGTAGGTAATACCGCCGTTCTTTGAGCTTGTCCGGCAAATGCGTCTGATCGACAATAGCGCCTTCATAGTCATGCGCATACTGATAGCCCTTGCCGTAGCCCAGTCCTTTCATCATTTTCGTCGGCGCATTGCGTAAGTGTAGTGGAATCGGAAGTGCACCGTGCGTCTTCACATCTTCCGCCGCAGCCAACATCGCCTTGTACGAAGCATTCGACTTCGGTGCCGTCGCCAGATATATCACCGCTTGTGCCATCGGAATCCGCGCTTCGGGCATCCCGACAAAATGCACCGCGTCCCTCGCAGCAATAACTAATGGCAGTGCCAGTGGATCGGCATTACCAATGTCTTCAGCGGCAAAGATCACCATGCGACGAACGATGAACAACGGATCTTCTCCAGCTTCGACCATCCGCATCATCCAATACACTGCCGCATCAGGATCGCTGCCCCGCATGCTTTTGATAAACGCGGAGATAACGTTGTAGTGCTCCTCACCACCTTTGTCGTAGAGTAACGCCTTGTGCTGCGCCGCTTCCTCTGCCAAAGTCAGGTCGATTGCTGAGGTTCCTTTCTGCGCCGCCAGCATGGCAGAGACTTCGAGCGTATTGAGCGCAATGCGAGCGTCCCCTTGTGAGTGTTGAGCAATAAACGCGAGCGCATCATCATCTGCGGTCAGGTGCTGCGCACCAAGGCCACGTTCTTCATCAACAAGCGTACGTCGCAATAACAAAACCAGGTCGTCACTGCCAAGAGCTTCGAGCACAACTACACGAGTACGTGATAACAGTGGAGCTATGATTTCAAACGAAGGATTCTCGGTCGTCGCTCCAATGAGCGTAATCAGCCCATTCTCAACATGCGGCAAGAACGCATCTTGTTGGGCTTTGTTGAAACGATGAATCTCATCAACCAAGAGAATCGTGGCTTTGCTCGATCGTCGTCGTTCTTCTTGGGCTTCGTCAAGAATCTGTCGTAACTCCTTGACGCCAGAGAGCACGGCAGAAAAGGCAACAAACGGAGCTTGCACATTTTTAGCCAACAGATGGGCAAGTGTGGTTTTTCCACAGCCCGGCGGTCCCCAGAGAATTAGCGACGGGACAGTTTTCCGTTCGATGATCTGCTTGAGTAGACGGCCGGGACCAAGCACCCGCGTCTGACCGACGTACTCCTCCAGCGTGCGCGGACGCATACGCTCGGCCAATGGGGCTTTCTTGGCTGCCACCTTTGCGGCACTATGGGCAAACAAATCGTCATCACGAGTTGACACAGGACGACATTATACCCAACCACAGCCGACGCAAAAGGGAGAGAGGCAGATTTCTTACGGAGCAGGCATGAATACCATCGGTCTTGTCCTCAAACGTAACGCCCCAGAGACAATCGTCCTTGGCCGCGAAGTCGTCACGTGGTTACAGGCACGACAAAAGAGAATCCTTCCGGAGGATCAAACCAGTCAGGAACTCGGCGTCTCCCGCGGCTGGCGCAAAGTTGAGATCATGCAGCAAGCCGATCTCGTTATTGTTCTTGGTGGCGACGGGACACTACTAAGTGTCGCCCGACGTGCCGGCACCCGAGAGGTTCCAATTCTCGGCGTCAATCTTGGCAGTCTAGGATTCCTTACCAGCACGACTACAAGTGAATTGTTCTCAACTCTCGAGCAAGTGCTCAACGGTGAGTACGAAGTCGAGCGCCGGAGTTTGCTCGAAGCAACGCTCATACGTAACGGCGAACGTATCGAGTCCTTCCAAGTTTTGAACGACGCGGTCATTAACAAAGGCGCACTGGCGCGGATTATCGATCTCGAAACCTGGGTCGATAATCACTACCTGTGCACCTATAAAGCAGATGGCCTGATCGTCGCGACTCCGACCGGTTCAACCGCCTATTCGCTCGCTGCCGGCGGACCGATCATCGCGCCCGCGGTTGGTGTGGTTGTCCTCTCACCCATTTGCCCACACATGCTCACGAACCGCCCGATCGTGCTGCCTGACACGGCTAACATTCGCGTCGTCCTTCACACGGTGGATGAAGATGTGATTCTCACACTTGACGGCCAAGAAGGTCACCCGCTCAAGCGTGGCGATGCTGTGAGTATCAAACGCTCGGGAAGTACCGTATCGCTCATCAAGCCTCAGAACCGCACGTTCTTTGATGTATTGCGGAATAAGCTACGGTGGGGGGAACGGTAGACGAGGGGCCAAAGCCCAAAAGGGAGCAGGGGTTGTCATTGCGAGAAGCTACGGCACCAAAGCAATCTCTTTTTCAGGTGAGGGTCACGAGACCGCAGGTTTATTGGACGGTCAAGAATATTTTTTCCATCCTTCCCCTCACAAGAGTGAAAATTGGGGCATGAAACCTAAGTAGGCTTTCGCTTCAAGTCTCTGTCCGGGTTGGTAGATGAATTTTACGTCGAGCCACTTGTGAAACCGTGTTGGCCATTTCTCACCATGGAATACTGTCCGGAAACTGCCTGGCCAAGTCAGTAGAGCGTCACGTTTTTCACTCGTGCACAACCCACTCTGGACGCACAGGTCGAGGAGCACTTGCCGGGCCGGGTCTTTGGATGTTGGGTTGTCGATTTGCTGCTGTGCAAACGCGATCCCGAGTTTGGGCAAGACCGTCTCCCCGATGCTCACATCGATAAACATATTGTGATCGACGGTCTCAGGCGTGCAATATCTTGCGAGGATGTCCTCCAATTCAAGGAGGGACCCAGGCCAACCAATCTGGGTGAGATAAGGGAAGAGTTGATCACGGGGAATCGAGCCGTACACTTTTGTCACCGCTGGCTGTCGGGCAACCATTGCCGAGAGGTGAATAATCCGTCCACCCGTAGGAAGGGCATCAAAGCAAGCGAACAGAGACTGCTTGCTTTGTGGAGAAAGAGGCGCGCCAAAGACAAGTTGTAACCCTTCTTCAGCAACCTGACGCCGTTTCTGCGGACTACGAGAATTCACATACTGTTCCCACGTCCGCCGTTCTGCATACAGCGGGTCCACACAAAAACTAAAGGAGGGTAACAGAATTTCAGGAAGGCCGTCATTGACCTGGTCAAATTCAAACCAGACCAGTGGCACCTGCTCGTACAAGAGAGACATAGGGTTCGCCCACCGGCGAAAGAAAGCGTGCATCTGGTTCCATACCTGAGAGCCCAAGAAGGAATGCGGGAATCCATCTGCCGCGAACATTTTTTGACCTCTGTCCGCAGCGGCGATGCACATGAGAAAATCGACCTGGTCATTACTCTCAGTGAGGCGACATTCCCAGTAACACGAGGACGATCCTTGGGGGAGTAAGGCAGCAATTTTTTTCCCTTGCAAGAACGATGTGTCAGAAACGAGAGAGTAAGGAACGTGTGGCTGTATGAGCGTTAGGATCTCATTCATAGGCCATAGCATAGAGAATTCCCATGGGAGGACAGTGTTAGTTGGAACTGGTCCCTTATGCGAGAAATACATAGGCGTTCGAGATCCTATGCCTTCTCGCACGGAGATCTCAGAAGAATCTACCCCTACGGCTACTCCATAAATGAGCCAGACGGGATGCTCGGTCTATCGCTGTAAAACTACCAGAAGCGGCGGTACCCTCCCCCGTTGAGCTCTTCCCTAAGAGCCTCAAGAACGACATCCATATCCTCCTTAGGGACAACTTCTCTATCCACATACGCGTCTTCTTGTTTTCCTAGTTGCTCCATGAGCAATTGTACGTTCTTCGAAGGCGCTTTTGTGTTTTTGTTTTTAGCCTTCGAGATTTCTCCACGTAGCTTGTCACGCTCCTTCTTAAATTCTGCAGCTCCCTTTCTTTCGAGTTCTGAAATTTTTCGGACCACTTCTTTCACTCTTACTGGCACCTGGAAGAATTCCATCACTTCTTCTTCGCCTTCGCTATCTTTACCGAATCTTTCCTGGAATTCAGCATCGTTTATAACATTATATAGAAAAGAGACCATGCCTGCGGGTACACCTGCCATAAGTATTTCCTCCTTGTTTAATCATTACACTAAGTTACTAAACAAAATAGCAAAAACATTGAGGCCGCCTCGTGAAGCTAAAATTTCGCTGACAGCCTGTTCCAACGGTACAATCTCTCGTGGCCCTGCGTTTGTCCCTCCTTTCTTTTCGCAGACCGTTCACACTTGTATAGAGTTTTTTGCATAGCCCCTTCTCGATCACTAGCGTACTAAAAGCACAGGGGCGCCACAAAGTCCTGAGGAAATTCTGAGGTCATTCTGAGATTTTTCAGAATAGAGAAAAATACTCTTTCTATTCAACAACAGAACGCTTCTGCTGCCGGTGTTTTGTTCTCTTAAGAGAAGAAGCGTCGCTACCTGCCTGCTCCAGGGCGCGGATTTTAGCTTCACGGACAGAAACGCCTTCTGCCAATTCTTTAAGTAGGACTCTAGCATCGCATAAATCCGCCGTGTCAAACCCTTCAGTAAACTGACCATAAATCTCGTCCAGCAATTGCTGGGCCTCTTCTTTCTTGTCCTGGCGCTTCCACAACCGACTCAAGCTCATGGATGCTCGCAGTTCTAACGACTTAGCTCTTTGCCTCCGTGTAATCTCAATGGCTTTTTGGAAATACCTTTCCGCTTCCGCCTCTAGGTTCTGAATTCTTGCCCCTAGCCCTTTTGGTACCTTAGACCTTGGACCTTGGGCGTAAGATTGGAGCAGCAATTCGCCTTGTAGACGACATAGTTCTGCCTCCCAAAAGCGTTCTCCGGTTCTCTCCACTCTCGCAAGCGCCTCAGTCACTACACTTAATCCTGTTGTTGTTTGCCCTACTTTCCCATAGGCCTCAGCAAGTCCAGAGAGATAAAATGGCAGCCCCAAGTCTGCCCCGGTTGCTTGCCAAGCGGTTAGCGCCTTTTGGAGCTGCGCTAATCCACTATCCCCCTTCCCCTCCTCGCCCTGGACCCAACCTTGCCAGTACGTGCCTTGAGTCACCCATAGTGAGTAGTCCTGTGCGGTGGCCAATCCCAACAGCTCTTCAGCGTAAGTTTGTACAGCCTCCCAATCTCTGTAGCAGTGAGACAACCAGGCCGCGAAAGATAAAACAAAAGCCAAACTATAGGGCCGTCCCAGCTCCCGGACCAAAATTAGCCCTTTCTGGCCGCTCAGAGCGGCCTGGTCGGGATATCCCAACAACCATAAGGTCAAAGGCTCCATAGCGAGGCAGGTAACGAGGGAATCGGGACTATACGGCATAGCCGAAGCGTGCTGCTTGTATGGAGCGTCCAGAGCGAGGGTTTGTGCGAAGTGGCTACGAGCACGACCTAACTCGCCTAAGTGAAACCAGATCAATCCGAGGGCCTGGTGACTGTCCAGCATCTGCTTCTTATCGTGTAGTCGTTGAGCCAGATTCAAGCGCTGCTCGGTCAACTCTAGCGCCGCTGTATACTCTGCACGCATAGTATAGAATCGCCCTAATCCTTGCAGAACAGAGCAAAGCTGAGGTGTTTCCTCTAGTTGCTGACACAACTCGCGCGCACGTGCATAGGCACCGGCGGCTTCCGGGGCTCCGTATCCCTTGGTCATCATCAACACAGGCCCCAACGCGACTTGCAGCCCTAATTCCCTCTCGGTACGCCAAGCAGTGCTGGGAAGAGCCTGGAGTAAGGTCAATGCTTGACTGAGGTGCCGAATAGCTTCCGTATTAGCCGAACGCCGTAACGCGTTCTGTGCTGCCTGCTGCAGGTATCGAATAGTGCGCTCGTAGTCCCGTCCTTGCTCAAAATGGAGCGCCAGTTCAGGCGCGATCTCACCGGATCGGTTCCCGTAGGCTTTTTCGAGCCGCTCTCCAATCTGCATATGAAACTGCTGCCGTTGACCGGTAGGAACGCGCTCGTTCCAGAGGTATTGATACAACGCATGTCGAAAGCCATAGCGAGCTGCCCGTGTACCATCGGGCCACTCGCTATATCCTGCTGGGCGCAGAAAGTGCTGCCGGCGTGCCAACACCTCGCAACACTCCTCTATCTCTGTTGTGTCGATTCCGACGGCAGCAGCCACAGCTGCGGATGAGAACTCCTGACCAGCGACACTCGCAGCCTGCACGATCTGGTGTTCTTTCTCATTGAGGCGGTCAATCTGCCGGGTCAGAAGTTGCCGAATACTTACCGGAACCTCTGAGGCAATAGAGTCCACCTGCCCCTGCAATACCCAGCGCCCCTCAACCTGTGTGATCACACCTCGATCCAGCAAATCGTCCACAACCGCGGTCAAGAACAAAGGACTCCCCTCAGTATTGCGATGGAGTGTTTCGGGCAGGCGAGTCGGCAACGTCGCAGTGGGAAACCTCTTGTGCAGATACTCGCTGACATCGGCTTCCTTAAGTAACGTCAACGCAATCTCCTGACAGAGCCGATGCCCCTGGAGCTCTTGGGTAATCGCGCGGAGTGGCTGCCCCTCGGCCAGCCCTTCCTCTGGGCGATACGTCCCCATAATAAGGAGTCGAGCGGGTTCAGTTCGCCGTGCCAAGGACGAGAGCAAATCCAGCGTCGATACATCGCTCCAGTGCAGATCTTCAAGCACAAGGATAAAAGGGAGCTGCTCAGTGAGAACCTCAATCCCTTCGCTCATTTCCCGTAACATCCGTTCTTGCGTGGCACCTTGCACTTTGCGCTGCACTTCCTCTAGCTCACTGGGGCTCAGCAGCGTAGGCATTTGCGCTAACCACGTGGGCGTGTACTGCTTCAGCCACTCAACA
>JAYVFX010000804.1:0-2299 GCA_043772795.1 Deltaproteobacteria bacterium | reverse complement strand
CCCCGCAGAACCTGCCCAACGACGTAATCGATGGCAAAGTGGACTGTTTTGAAGGGGAAGAGGACACAGAAGCAATTATTGATCGTCTGCTCACTCCTGAAACTGCTGCGGCTTTGCTCGGCAAAGAAGCCTTCGCCGCTCATCAACAAGAGCCCTTCTTCTGGTTCTGTCGTTGTTGGTGTCTCTGTGCGATTCGCTTTGGCTGTTGCTTGGCACGTGCGCATAGTTTTATCGACGTTTTGCATTGTTTGCGTTTCTATCGCCGTTGTTTGCGCGCGTGTTTCGGACCGCCGGTCTGCCGACTTGCGGGTCCCGACGGTTGTGTGCCCGACGAGATCAACGCGGCCCTGAGCGCTACTGTCGTTGCCATCACCGGGACTGCCACCGGCGGGGGCTTTAGTCACTACGTGCTTGAGTGGTCAACCAATGACATCGTCTATCACGCGAGTGACTTTCACTATCCGCCGATTCCTCCGGGAGGTGGCGTACAAGGGAATAGCCCAGTTTTTGGTGGACTGCTGGCATACCTCGATACTACCGTTAAAGATCCTGGCCTCTATTTCATCCGCTTAACGGTGTTCTCTGTCAGCGGTGCAACGACAGTGTGTAAGTCTCAGTTTGAGTTATTCAAGAAAGACGTGCGCATTCTTGGCGTCGGTGGATATTTTAACCTGGACACTGGCTGGGCTGATCCAAATGCGCAATTCATCGAGACGGTGCCCGCACTGTGTACCAGACCAGCAAGCACCTCTGAGGTGTCGTTCGGATCGTGTCTGTCGATCCAAGGCGGAGCATTTGTCGGAGGTTGTGACGGGAAGACGATTAAGCGCTACCTGATCGACGTGAAGCCGGGGTTCGAGGTGGATTGTAACACTCCTGGGTGGACCAACATCTGGAAGGTCGACTACAACACGCCGCTCCAACATCGCTTCATTAATCGCCGCACCGATGCATCGACACTGACGAGTGTCTGGGGATCAGATTGTATTCCCTTCTTCGCTGGGGCTCCATGCGGACCACCGCCGTTTCGTCAGGTCCCAGACGCACTGCTGTACCCAAGTTGTTGGCAGAGCATTACCGGCACGTGTCAATTGAGCGGGCTGTATACCTTGCGGCTCATCGTTGAAGATACCAGCGGTATGACCTACTGTGATACTCAACGCATCTGGCTCGACAACAAACCGATCTGCGCCATGATTCGTATCGACGCGGTGCCGAAGTGTGCCGATCTGTTCGTCAGCAAGTTCGCCAATCCACCCGATTGCAGCATCCCCTGGAGCCTGCCGATCTCAGGAATCGCCTACGATGAGTATATCGACGAGATGTTGCCCCTCACCCGGCCCAATGACAACTTTGATTACTATATGATCAAAGTGACAAAACAGAACGGCTCACAAATCCAGATCCCTATTCTCGGCCCTGGCGGCGCGTGTTTCTTTGGTACCTCGCGCGTGGGCGACCCAATAACCAGGTGCACTCCGTGTGATCCTGCCCATCCAGACCCGGCAGCCGTGTTTGGCACGCTTGCGCAGTTTGATCTCCGCGCGGTCGATCCTGAATGCAAGAAGTCACTGACGTATGCCGTGCCAGATGAGTTCACCATTCCGCGGGGCGAGTGCTGTGTCTACATCTTTGATCTATGGGTGTACGACCGCACGATTACTCCCAGTGGTCCACATTGGGCACACGACGCATGGCCGGTAAAGATTTGTAACGATCTCCGTTAAGTCACACCCCTTACATCCGCGGCAGGAGCAACGTTGCTCCTGCCGTCACAGAGAAACCCTATGGACGAGATCAGCTTCTGGCCACGGTTCGTGCTCGCGATCCTCGCGACTTGGCGGCTTACTCATCTGCTCACAAAGGAAGATGGGCCAGCCGAGATTTTTGTCCACTTGCGTCTATGGGTGGGCAGCGGCTTCTTCGGCCAAGTGCTCGACTGCTTCTACTGCTTGAGCCTGTGGGTTGCCTTTCCAGTCACCTTCACACTTAGTCATTCTCTTCTCGACTTTTTCCTCACGTGGTTCGCGCTGTCCGGCGCTGCCTGTCTACTAGAGCGCAACGGCCAAGACCCGCAAGACCCGGTTGTCATCCAGCCACTAACGCACCTAGAAGAAGGAGGTACTCACAATGGGATGCTGCGGTCAGAAACGAGCGGAAATTAAGCAGTCCTCGCCGTCAGTACAGACGCCCAGTACTGCTCTGACCAGGTGAACGTGTAGGTAGCACGAGAGGAAACAGAAGACGAAGACGGACTCTAGTTTTGTTCCGCGGAAGAAGAGGAAAGGAGCCCTTGAGA
>JAYVFX010000803.1:0-7250 GCA_043772795.1 Deltaproteobacteria bacterium | reverse complement strand
CTGAGCGCTCGGCCACAGTACCGATGAAATGCGTGGACTGCACTTGGGGCACGCTGGCACTCTGCTGCGCCTTGAGGAGGTACGTGCCGGTTTCAGGGGCGCGATCAGCGATAAGCCCAGTGGTCTGAGCTTCGACGATCTCGACGAGCTTACTCGTTTGATTGACCGTCTCGACGACGTTCTTGCCGCTGCGTTTCCCCAGACTGACGTTTTCATACGTCTCCTCGACTGCTCCCATGTGCACTCGCAGGGTGAACATTCCCTCACCTCCGTCGTCAATGGTGGGCGCTGTCACTTCGACTTGAATATCCTCGGCGGGCGAACCTTTCGGCGAAATCGTGAATGAGGGAGTCGCTTTTGAGGAACGGCTTGGGACTTGGACCGAGGTCGGTTTCCCCGCTGCTGTAGGCGCTATCACGCGTGTCACGTAGCAACGTCCGCCACCGTTTAGGAAGTAACCGTAGACAGCGTGCGACAGGTAGGAGCCGGGCATGTGCGGGTTACGCCGGCCGCCGTCTTCTAGGCTGCCGAACGTATCGACATATTGAGACCAGTTCGTGATTAACACCGGGCGGTTCGCGGGTCCGTTCACCGCAAACCCGACGAACGCCGCCATAGCCGTCCCCACACCTTCGATCGGCCGGGCTCCCTGGTTTACTTCTTCGATGTAGACACCGGGTGATAAGTATTCGGGCATACAACCTCCTTCTTCTTATGAGACAAACCTCGCGTATTCCACTTCATGGACATCCCCGCCCCTCCTGAGCCTGCTCGAAGGGTAGGCGTGGCATCTTCCCACGAAGGCGTAAATCCAATGCTTGGTACACGTAGCTACCCATTGGTCTAGGAATCTCCTCCCACCGTAATGTCATACGACGGCGATGGCACATTGATCTTCACAGTTTGTTGACGACCTGTGACTGGAGTAACACGTAGGGTCACAGTGCCGGACGACACACCAGGCAGCAGGAACTTTCCTTCGGCATTTGTGTGGACGCCGTCGGGCGCGCGCCCCTCCACTGCAACAGAAACGCCTGCCTGTGGGGTCCCCTTCTTATTGCGCACGACGCCACCGATGAGATGGCGTTCTTCTGTATAATGGTCGTCTTGGCGTTGGCGGTAGCGGGTCGTGCGGGTAAGCACCAATGGTGACTCCATCGCAATATCGAGATCAATCGGAGTCGTCACCACGTACAGCAGCGCCGGATGTGGCTGGACTTCCAACCCACGCCACAGATCTGGGAACGGCGAGTGCTCACCCGGTTGACTGACACGGGTTGCCAGTGGCACTTCAACCGTGCGCAGGCTATCGGGAAGAATCTCCGGTGGAAGCGGAGAATACTTCATGAGCGTCACAAGCGTACGCCACAGTAGCGCGTGCTCGTCCTCAATTGCTGTGGTCAGCACACTCACCATGTACCGCAGATCCATCCGTCGTGGCGACATGCGTTTCACCGCACGGTTATTGCTTTGGGTAGTCTGAAAGCTGTTCTGCCGTAGATCGGTATTTTCTTGCAAATCGAAGAGAAAAAAGTTGATCGTCGGGCGAGTGAGAGACCCAATCCACTCCTGCGTCGGTGGGTCAAAGCAGATATCGACCTCGCTCGACCCAACAGCGCCTCTCTCAGACAAGAGGACTCTTATAGCACTGTGAATCTCCAGTAACATCGCTATGTGGTTCCATTATTTAGGGGACTCGAAATACTGAGCCAGCCTGTTGTCTCTGCATCCGTTAGTGATTTCTCCAATTTTGCGTATTCAGCATGCGTCGCTTGCAGGAGATGCGTCGTCTGCACACATTCTCCTGCATCAGCAGCCAAAAAAGCCGCATTGAGTGCGATGTTGCGAATGTTACCGCCCGCGATATTCAGTCGTGCCAATACCTCAATGTTTAAGTCTTGGACTGGGGTCTCCAGAGGAAAGACCCGCCGCCAAATCTCGGCGCGTTGGCTCGTATCAGGAAAGGGAAACTGCACGATAAAACGGATACGCCGCAGGAAGGCGGTATCCAGTGCATGTTTAAGATTCGTGGTGAGAATTGCCAACCCGCGGTAGCACTCCATCCGCTGCAGGAGGTAGCTGACTTCGATATTCGCATGGCGGTCATGACTATCTTTGACCTCGCTGCGTTTGCCGAACAGAGCATCCGCTTCGTCGAAGAGCAAAATCGCCCCGCCCTGCTCCGCTGCGTCGAAAATGCGTCGTAAGTTCTTCTCGGTCTCGCCAATGTACTTGCTCACCACTGCCGACAAATCGATGCGATAGAGATCGAGCGAGAGCGAGTTGGCCAGCACTTCCGCGGCCAGCGTTTTCCCCGTACCGCTCGCACCAGCGAACAGTGCGCTGATACCCAGGCCCCGTGTGCCCTTGGATGCAAAGCCCCACCTTTCATACACGGTGGCGCGTTGTTGGACGTGCGCCGCAATCGTGCGCAGAATTTGCTTTTGTGGCTCTGGCAGGACGAGATCGTCCCAGGTCACCGCCGAGGTGATGCGCTGTGCGAGATCTTCCAGACGCGGACGAGCCTGCGTACGACAAACATTCCACAGCGCAGCACTCAGGTCGCTCTCAGCCCCTTGCCCAACTCGCTTCATCGCATCTTCACTCGCCGCGTAAATTGCTTGGGTATGAAGATCAAATTGTGATATTACGGCGTCAAGGTGCTCGTTTAGTTGAGGCACGTCGGTACCGAGCGCCGCCTGCCACACCGCGCGCTGCTCTTTGGGTGTCGGCCGCTGTACATCGAACGTCACCAAAGTACGGTTGATCTTAGACAGCCGCTCACGGCTAACGATGAGCAGCCGACTGCGCAGGCGCTCGATCAATCGCGCAATGACATTCTGCCGTACCGGCTCGAATTCGTCCCACGCTTCACAATCGATGAGCAGTACACTGCCACATAATGCCGCCTCACGCTCCCACAGACGGAGAAAGGACTCGACTTCACTCGATAGGGTTGACACCGCACTGCCTGCCAATACGTACCCCTGCCACTCGAGCATGGCACAGGCGGTCGCGTTAATGGCGTGTTTCCCCGTAACATCTTCCCCGCAGAGTTGCACGACAGGCAGATCTTTTGTCGATGATGACCAAGCAGCTACGATCTGGTCGGCAATCGCCTGATGGGACGGCACCACGTCGATTGGGCCAGAGAGTGGTTCGAGCATATCCAAGAGACGCTCATCGGTATGCTGCACGCCAGCGAGATAATGCAAGATCCGTTCGTCGATGCGCAGAGGGCTGAGTGTCAAGGTGCTTCCGGCACCGACAGTGATCAGCCGCCAATAGCGCAACGGCGCAGTCGGCGTGAGGGCACTCCAATGAGCTTCAGGCAGAGCAGCCAATGCCAAGCTGAACGTCGGGGAGACGCGGTGCGGATCTCCTTGCGCCGTTGCACACAGCGACGCGAAACTTGCATCGAGCTCGATCCCAGCACACAACACCAAGAGATCCCGCTCAAAGGACGAGAGACAAAAAGTGGCGCACAGGGTATCCAGAGCTGGCGCTATGGTCATGCTGGCAGCGATGTCTTCCGGCGTCGGTCTGGATACATTCTGTATTTCCTCTACCTCCGTCGCCTGCATGCGGGCAAGGTGCTGCTGCAGTGCGCCCTGTATGACCGCCAACACGGCGGAGAGGTAGCGTTGATTGTCTTCGTACCAAGAGTTCGCTGTCATGTGATTCATACGCGCCCTCACCGTCGTTCGTCGATGAACGCCGTTGATGCTTTATAGACTGCTGACGGCCGATACCGCGCCTGCAGTGCCGACCATAATCGTGTTTGCTCTTCCGCGTTTAAGAACTGTGGCTTGAGCGTGACGTGCTCGACCCGCTCTGCCAGATCTGAGGCCGCCAGCGCTTGGAGTGCCGGCATGACCACCCTTCCGCCGTTGGTCGAGGACACAGACCGTAATGCCGCCCGCATCGCTTCCTTCGTCAGGACCGACGTTTCGTGCAGTACCTGTAGCGTGGCGCCAAGGAGAATCTCAGTATGGAAGTCTTGTGCTCCGTACGCCGTAATTAAGTAGTACAAATCTAGAGCGAGTGGTCCCTTGGATAACTGCTTGTTTTCTTTGGCCGCAACAGAGGAGTTCGACGGGCGCAGGCCGGTATTCGGCGTGATCTGATAGAGAAACAGGTTGAGTTGCGTACGCTCGTCCGCACCAGTCGTAATACGATCCGGCGCTTGTGTAGACACGACTACCTCCCCACCGATGTCGGCAGCGACGCCGCGCTCTACCAATCCGTTTTCTAAGAGATGTTTCAGCACGGCCGTCACCGAGGCCAGGGCTAATGCACTTCCCATCACTTTTCTCGTGTGTTGATCCAGTACTACCGGTTCATTCCTTCGCTCTCGGCGATTACAACCTCAGAGTCCTGCCGTCGCACTGCTGCTACTCTTCCGTTTTTTCAGAGCGTTCTTGCAACTGCTGCAAGAATGTCGCGATCTCTGCGAGTCGTTCTTTATTCAGGCCATAAATCTTCGGCGCCGGGGTCACCTCTCGCTCCGTTGCCCACTCCTGGGCCACCAAGAAATCGAGCACCCGTTGTATGCCAACCCCACTCAGTTCCGTCTGACCTTCCACCCTCCACCACTTCCGAATTCCTCGTATGGTGTCCTTGGCGTCAGGATGTATCAGCATGTAGGCCAGAAGTTGGCGGAGGATCGTTTGCTGGTGCTTTGTGAGTTGTGTGACTTCTGGGGTTCGCACACACACAGTGTGAGCAAGAACAATGCCAGACTTATCCGCTGCTCTTGCAGTGATATATTGAGGATTTCCCTCTCTGCCTGAACAGGGGTGCGGCATAATGACCGCACCGCATCCACGCAGATTGGTGAGAATCAGTAGAGAAAACTGCCACATAGACAGTGCGGCCATTTACCCGCACTTGGTGCGGCATATTTGCCGCAGGCATCCACTGCGATACTCGCAAGTATTGGTGGAGAGAAGAGCACGAGAGAGATCACTGGCTGTACACCCGCCGATCTAACCCATGTCTGCGGAGCAACCGCTGCAACGTGCGACGATCCTTCCCGGCCTGTTTCGCCGCCTGTGTCACATTGCCACTATGGGCCGTGAGGAGGTCAGTGAGATAGGATTGCTCAAATTGCTCGATGACCTGGCTTTTCGCCGCCCGCAGATGGCGAGCGCCCGAAACGATCTGCACCGCTGCGGTCGGCAGGTCGAGATCCTCTGCATCAACGACGGACGTGGACAACAGGATAACACTGCGTTGGATCACGCCTTCTAGTTCCCGTACGTTCCCAGGCCAGGGATAAGTCATCAACTTCCGTATCGCGCTGGGTGTGAGGCGCAACGCGGCACGCCCGTGGAGTTGCCCATATTGCTGGAGAAAGTGCCGTGCTAAGAGGGGAATGTCGGGACAACGCTCACGTAAGGGCGGCAGCTGCACCGACAGCAGATGCAACCGGTAATACAGATCCGCGCGAAACAGTCCAGCATGCACTTGCGTGCGCAAATCTGCGTTGGTGGCAGCGATGATTCGTACATTAGCAAGCGTGCTCTTCGTACTGCCGAGCGGTCGATATTCTCGGGTTTGCAGCACGCGCAGGAGCTTCACCTGTGCAGCAGCACTCAGTGCATCGACTTCATCAAGAAAAAGCGTTCCACCTTCTGCCTCGGCTAGGAGTCCTTTTGCCGCAGAAGACGCATCAGTGAACGCGCCTTTGCTATGACCGAAGAGTTCATTCTCTAGTAAATGGTCCGGCAACGCACCACAATTGACCGGGATAAACGGCTGTCCATGACGAGGGCTCTGGTAGTGGAGCGTGCGCGCGATAACTTCCTTCCCAGTCCCAGTCTCGCCGGTCAACAAGACGGTCGCGTCAGTGTTGGCGATTTTGGGTAGTTGTGCAAGCACACGCAGAAAGGCCGGACTCTCTCCAAGGACACCGTCTATAGATACCCCTAAAGGGATCTCGTCTTCATGCGCTATAGGACGAGCGTGCCACTGTGGGAGCAACCGCAGCACGCGTGGGAGCAGGTCGAGTTCAGTAAACGGACAACAGAGAAAGTCGTCCAGCCCGTTGCAGAGCGATTGCCAGACAGTCGCCGGCGTCTCTTGGGTTGCACAACACAGCCCAACGAAGGCGGCTGAAGAATCCCTTTGCCGCAAATGTGACACAAGCTGCGGAAGGGAGTGACCAGAGGACGGACGGAGGAAGAGCAGATCAGGGGCCGGGGATAGATTCACCAAGGGAACCTGTGTCACCCGCAGGATGTCCAGCTCCGGGGCTGGAGACGCCCGGCGCAGCAATGTCTCTATACGGCCGCAGCGTTCAGCTGGACACGCACTACCGGCGATATCCACAATGACAATGCGAGGTGCATTCACAACCCTTCCTCCTTTACTATATGTCTGCGGGTAATCCGCTGACAGCGCGCTTTTTCTGCTGACAGGTCGAGAGCAGGATACGAACGTTACCCTTCCGGTGGAGGTCCTGTGATGGTGAAATCTATTCCTGTGTGCGTTCCGTTTGGTTGGCACGACACAGTCCTGTTCCGAGGTTGTGAACGAAAAAAACCGGGGGAAATCGTGTATGTTTTTCCGGCAGTAACATTGGTGAATTCATACGTTCCTCCCTGCTGAACTTTTGTCTTCCTCCGGTTAATGGCCTCGTACGGCTCCCTGTACATATCTCTCAACTCGGCCAGATAATGGTTGCCCCGGTCGTCCATCGTATTCCATCGCAGCTGCCCCAAAAGCCGACCTGAGATGGAACAGGTTCCTGAGGAGGCCTCGGGCGACGCGCCTGTATCGGGTGGCGCCGTGGCCGTTGTCCACTTTTTGGTGTGGGGAACGTCCTTACATACGATTGCTTGTCCAGGTCTCGACATGCATACCTGTATAGATACGCTCGTGAAATCCTTGGCTCTCGGAAGCTTCCTGATCGTGAGCGTCGCAGTGTTATCGTCGAGACCCACAGGAAGTGTTTCTTCAACTAAATAACCACCAGGAAAGCCTCTACCGATACTCTCCTCTGCAACCGCTATAAGGTAAACCTCACTCGTGCCGAAGTTGCCGGTATAGGTGTAATCCACGGTGACGCGCAGCTCCGAGGGAGAAACATCAACCATCGTGACGTTGCGGATCTTATTTCCTGACTCTTGGGCAAGAAGTGAGCCCTGGGCTGACCAGGTGAACGTGTAGGTAGCACGAGAGGAAACAGAAGACGAAGACGGACTCTAGTTTTGTTCCGCGGAAGAAGAGGAAAGGAGCCCTTGAGA
>JAYVFX010000802.1:0-15795 GCA_043772795.1 Deltaproteobacteria bacterium | reverse complement strand
TCTCAAGGGCTCCTTTCCTCTTCTTCCGCGGAACAAAACTAGAGTCCGTCTTCGTCTTCTGTTTCCTCTCGTGCTACCTACACGTTCACCTGGTCAGGCCCTCGGTATCGGTGACATAGAGCAGATCGGGACTCACCTCAAACATGGTGCGATAGCGTTCGTCACTGACCCGACGAGCCTCCTCTGCGGCGTGCTGCTCAGTAATATCACTGGCCGCGCCATACAAGCGCACCAACTGCCCGTGGGCATCGGCCACTGCGATCGCACGGGATTGAATCCACCGCGTGGCGCCCGCTTTGGTGATAATGCGAAACTCGTAGCGGGTGAGCATGCCAGGGGCTAACTGCCGGACCGTGGCCAGCACCCGCTGCACATCCTCGGGATGCATGTACTGCGAGATCGGCGTGGGCGTGTCCAGGAGGTCCGCCACCGGATAGCCCGTGACCTTGGTAAAACTGTCGGTGAGCCATTCGACCACCAGATTGCCATCGGCTTCCATGCGAAAGGAAAAGGCATAATCCGAGATCGATTGACTGACGATGCGGTAGCGGGTTTCACTGGCACGCAGCTCGGCTTCAGCCTCGCGCTGCTCGGTGATGTCGCGGGAATTGATGACAATACCATTGATGGCTGGCGTGGTGAGCAGATTGATGGCATGAACGGCTAAGGTGCGCCATGACTGATCATGATGCCGGACGCGCAGCTCCAGGGTAGTGGTGGCGTTGGGTGTGGCGGCCAGTTGTTGAAACGCGGTCATGGCCCAGGGCAGATCACTGGGATGGACAAACTCAAAGCCACTCTGCCCCAGCGCACGACTCAGTGGATAGCCGAGCACCCGTTCACTGGACGGGCTGCTATAGCGCACGGTGCCATCGACGCCGAGCACCACAATCATATCACTGGCATGCTCAATGAGGTTGCGAAACTGCTCCTCACGGGCGCGCAGCTCAGCTTCCGCGCGTTTGCGCTCCCGGATATCGCGATACATGCCTTGCAGCCGCACCGGCCGCCCCTGGGCATCACGAATGACGCGAGTGCGCGCTTCGACGGGAATGCGCGTCCCATCTTTATGGACCAGATCAATCTCAAAGACCGAGGGCATGGGCTCTTTGGCGTACCAGCGGCGCGTGCGCTCTTCCAACAACGCGAAACTCTCCGGGCTCGTCACACGCTGATAGTGACGGCCAATGAGCTCGTCTCGGGTCCAGCCGAGCAGCTTTTCTGCACTGCGATTGACGGCGGTAATCTCGCCGTCCAGCGTGAAGATGGCACAGCTATCGTTGGCATGTTCAAAGAACTCACGATACACGGCATCCTCAAGGGGGGGCGTGGGTGCCGGAGAACTGAGCGACACGCGGCGGGATACGCGACGACTGGGTCGTGGCTGGGAACGGACCATAACGATACCTCCACGGGTGGAACCGGCGACGATGTGTCGACAGACTGCGGTCTAGCGCATGTCCCCCGGTCCCGTCTATGCCTACCCATGTGGGACCGAGGAACGACCCGAGCAGCAGACTCTATGTGTTCCCGTCAACGACGCGCGTGGTGACGACAGATGTGATGCACGATGCGTATGGCATGCGATTGCACGCCCCGTGTGTCACGCGAAGAACACTATCGGATACCGGGTATACATCTCCATCCTTGGATAGATTTTTCATCGACCTCTTCATTTTCGTGAGGTTATTACTTGATTCTCGCGTAGAGAAGACATAGAGCCACACTGTCGAGACGTGGTGGAAACTGACTCTTCTTCTTGTTGAGCCTGACTTCCGGTTTCTGACCCTTAAGGAGGGACACCCTGACGCTCCGCTCAGACGCGTCTGTGTATAATTCGTATCGCGCCGCTTGCCCGGTCGGCAACGAGCGCGCTCTTTCCTTCTTCACACACAGTGATCTGTGGCACCCGATGGCGGGTGGTGTCCTGTTTGCGCCCCTCGCCCATAGAAGCGGCCTGTTTTCCGTCACACACACGCCCGCGCAGGCGATCCCCTACAGTTCGGCACACTCCTGCTGGTGCAGCGTGGCAATGCTGCCGCTGCTGACCGCTCACAACGGTGCACGACAGAGGCACACGGGAACCATGATTTTCACTTGTAGTGATAACACTAGACGTGGACGCGAGGCGGCGGTGGACGGACTCCGGGGGCGACGTGGCCGAGCGGCGGAGGGGGTCTGGTGAACACCCAGAGACCGCGCGGCGTTGCCCACGGCGACACGAGCGCACGACACCGATGATGCCTGACGCAGAGAGGAGCATGCTATGAACGCCGTCGCACACCGAGAGCACGAGAGTCTAGAAGAGAAGCTACGCGAGCTGATGGCCCAGGATAAGCAAGTCCGGGCACGTCATGACAAACTCGTGGCAGAGGTGCAGGCAACGGAAGAAGAGCTCTCACGCATCGCCACGGCCAAGATGGAACTCATGACGCAGCTCGGCGGACTCTATAAGAAACACGCCAACAACAACGGGCGGCGGAAGCAAGGGTAACGACCATGCCAGCACTGGCCACACAATTGGGACTCCCACAATATCTCAACTACGCCCGCCTCATTGCGCCGGGCGTCATCGAGAACAAGGACGGCGCGTTTCTCACGGCCTTCGAGTACGCCGGACCGGACCAGGAATACGAAGAATTCAGCCGTATGGCCTATCTGGCCGACCAGCACAACCAGGATCTCGTGCACTTTGGCAATGGCTGGATGCTGGAGAGCCATGCGGTGCGCACGCCCGTGCGCCTGCCGTCTGCCGCGCATCATTGTCCAGATCCCACGAGCGCCCTGATCGCCGCTGAGCGTGGGCAGCGCTACGCTGCCGAGGGCGAGCACTATGCAACGCGCCACGTGCTGACACTGACCTATCTCCCGCCCGCGCCCGTGCGCCAACACTTTAGTGCGTATTTTTTCGGTGGGGCGCGCAAAACGCGGCAACAGTCGCGCCAGGCGCTGCTGCGGCTCTTCCTCGCCGATACCGCGCAGTTCGCCACCGCCTTGCAACGCTTTTTCGTCATGCGTCGACTGGAAGACGATGAACTGATGCACTTCCTGCGATTCTGCGTCACGGGGGAGGATCGATCCATCGGCGCTCCGACAGACGGCCGCCAGATTGACTACGCCATTGGCTCTGTGCCGCTCTCGCCCCACGGCGGGCGGGCCGCCTCACTGCATGTGCGGGCGATCGGTGTGGTCGGCTTTCCCGAAGACGGCACACGTCCGCAGATGTTTGCCGATGTGCTGCACTTACCGTTCTCACTGCGCATGTCGCACCGCTTCATCTTTCTCTCAACCCAGACGGCGGTCAAAGATCTCGGCAGAAAGCGCGCCGACTTTCTGCAACTCAATGCCTACAATCCCAAGCGCATCGTGTGGTCCGTGTTTCAAAACATTCTCAATGTCGACCCCACTGATCGCACGGTTGTCGCATTCAATACCGATGCCGAGCAGCAACAAGCCAGCGTGGAGCGAGCGATCACCGAAATCCAGGGTGGCCGCGTGCGCGGCGGATACTACACCCTGACGGTGGTGCTGCATGACCGTGACCCGGAGCGGGTGCACCAGAACGCCCTCGAAGTGGTCGCACGCATCAATGCTCTAGGCTTCACCGCGCTGCTGGAGACCGACCATGCCGCCGACGTGATCGGTGGCTCGTGGCCGGGCCACGGCACGCGGAATGTGCGCAAGCCACGGCTGACGACGCGTCACTTCGCACAGCTCTGGCCGACGTCAACGACGTGGCGGGGAGAAAACGTCCACCCGTGCGCGTACTACCCGCTGCAGAGTGGCCCATTGCTGGTGACGACCACGACAGGAAGCACGCCGTTCTTTCTCAATACTCACGTCCGTGATCTCGGGCATTTTCTCATCATCGGCCCCAGTAGCAATGGCAAAACGTATTTGCTCAATGCCATCGCCCTTGCGCATCGGCAGTACGCGCGCGCACAGATCAACTTTTTTGATCGCGATGCCGGGGCGGTAGTGCCAACGCTGGCCTGTGGGGGCGAGTTTTTCGATCTCGACGCCATGCATTTTGCACCGCTCGCGCATGTGGACGAGGAGGAGGAACGCACGTGGGCTGTGGGCTTCTGCGAGCGGCTCGCGCAACTCCGCGACTTCCGCATGACTCCAGCGGCGCGTGTGGATATCGAACGAGCGTTGGTCGCGTTGTGCACGGCTCCCATCGAACATCGGACGATGACGAACCTGCTGGCACAGATCCAGACGCACGAGCCTGGCCTCAAGGACGCGCTGAGTTTTTACACCTTGGGAAGTGGCGGAGCGATCCTGGACGGCGTGTACACCCCCACCCAAGAAAATACCTGGCGCACATTTGATATGGAAAAGCTGCTCGCCCGTGGACCAGCGGTGAGTACACCAGTGCTGGCCTCTCTCTTCCATAGCATGGGGCGGTTGATGGATGGGCGTCCCACGCTCGCGGTGTTTGACGAAGGGTGGATGTCGGCGAGTGACGAGCTCTTACGGGACTACGTCGAAGAGAGTAGTGCCACGGGCCGCAAGAAGGTGTGTAGCCTCGGCTTGGTGTTGCATTCGCCAGGGAACCTGGCGATCTTCCCGCGTGCCGATCTGCTGCTGGCCAACATTGCCACGCTGATTTTCTTGCCCAATGACAAGGCGCAGGATGCTGCGCTCAAACCGCATTACGAGGCGCTCGGTCTCAACAGCAGGGAAATCGCGATGCTCGCCGAGGATATGCGGCCCAAGCAGGACTACTACTGCGTGCAGGGAAAGAACCGTCGTCGCTTTCAACTACAGAGTGGGCCACTGGAGCACGCGTTTCTTGGCGTGAACGGCAGAGATCATAAGGCGCGCGTGTTGGCCTTACGTGCGCAGCACGGAGCGCACTGGCCTGTTCCGTGGCTCACGGAGCAAGGGCACGGCGAACTCGCGCGGCAGTGGGCGGCACGTGCCGGAATCACAGAGAGTGAAAAATTCATCCACTGTACGCATAGTGATGCGGTGGCGAAAGGAGCGATGTATGCGCACGTGTAAATTCCTGATCTTCCTGATCGTGGTGGCCGTGTTGACCACCGCGGCCCCGGCACGAGCACAATTTGGGCTGGGTCCTGTCCCCGTCGTGGATGTCGAGGCGAACCCCATCCATTGGCCGCTCCAGCTGGCGCGGATGGTCGCAGAGATTGAGCTGCTGCAGAAGCAGCTCGATGACATGCTGATCCAGGCCGGGATCGGGACGGTCCCATGGAATGACGAGACTGATGTGCTGCTGCGGCAGATGGGACAGTATGGCCTCCAGGGGCCGGGACTCCTCTACGGCGGCAACCTGGCCGCCAAATGGCTGAAGGTGTTTACGGGGGCAACCACGTGGGCAGATGGCCGCTGGTTAGCGGCAGCGATCACACGCAGTGAAGATGCGCTGGCCACGCAACAGAAGCTGGCCCATCTCGTGGCGGTGCGCCATGCGTCCTTTGCGCAGGACAACGCGCGCATCCTGGCCCTGCAGCAAGCGGTGGACGGGGCACGCGGGCGGAATCAGCTCATCAAAGCCCAGGCCGCACTCGACGCGGAGAAAATCCGCCAGCAGCAGATGACGCAGCAGGTCGACATGACACTCGCCAATATGCAAGCGGTGAGTAATGCCTATCAGATCAACGAGCAGATGGCGCGCGAAGCGCAAGAGCGGGCGTTCCTGACGAACTTTGACCGAGAGCCACCGCCCGTGGTCTACGTCGATCGCGGACTGTAGCGCCGCACTCGGAGTGAGGGGGTCGTATGCCTGACACGCAGGTACTCACAGATGCAGTCCTGATGTTTCAGCAGGCCAGCCGAGGATGGGCGGAGGCGATGCGCCCGTTTATGGAAGATCTGCTCTTTCGCCTCCTCGAACTGCAGTGGGTGTTGCTCGGGCTCGGTTACCTGTTCCGTATCGACCCAGCCATACTCTTCGACGCCATGTTTCGCTTTCTCTTGGGGAATGGGTTCGCGTTGTTCATGGTCCGCTTCGGCGCTGACTTCATCGAGCGCTGGTTTGCCGGCGTGAAGCATCTCGCCTACTTCCTGGGTTCTCCACCGCTCGATCCATCAGCCGTGGCGGCGCACGGCTGGACCGTCACCGCCCCGATTGCCAAGAGCTTAGCCGCACAAGGATTTTTGTCCTTCGCCTTCAGTCCGGTCTCCTGGATCGGGTTTGGCGCCATGTTGAGTCTGCTCATTGCGTTCTTCATTCTCGCGCTGATCCTGGTGAGCCTGTTGGTCGCGTCGTATTTCCTGACGGCAGCGTGTCCATGGTTCTTCGCCTGGTGGGGACTGTCGTTCACGCGAGGAATCACGCTTGGGTATATTCGTCTGGTGTTTGGCACGATGAACGGCCTCTTTTGCGTGATGCTCATGGTCGCGGTGGTGAGCGAGCTGGCAGCGCGCATGGAGGTGCAGCTCCGGACGCGATTCCTGAACCCTGGCGTTACGCTCACCTGGCAAGATTACGTGGTGCCGCTGGCCGTGGGCGTCATCCTCTGTGGGTTGTTTGTGTGGCTGCCATACGCATGGACACGTGCGATGGATGGCATTCTGCTGGATTGGGCGGGAGGACGCACGGTGATGGGATGGGGAGGATCAGCCAGCCGTGCAGCGGGAGGAGCCGGAAGTGCTGGAGCTGCGGTGGCCAGTGCTGGAGTTGGAGCAGTACGCACGGGCATGCAGAAACTGGGCTGGGGTGGAGAGGGTGGCGCAAGCGGCGGAGGCAGTACCACGAGTGGACCGCGCGCGGAAGCCGGACACGGACAGAGTAGTCAGTCGCAACGCAGCGGGAATTGGGGTCGCAAAGGCGGAACGACGAATACGCATTCCTAAGCGGGAAGGGGAGTTGTGTTGGAGCACGAAAGGAGACGCGATGAGTGAACAGCACGGACACGATCGTCAAGACGCTCACGCATAGATTGTTATAAACAGTGACGTGGACGAAGGAAGAAATCCGTACCTGGCGCAGATGCACGGGCATGACACGCACGAAGACGATGTGCAGCGCGCGATCCGCGATCGCGGCCTCGTCGCGGCCGGCTTGTTTCTGCTCCTGATCGGGTCGGTGTACGGCAACGTGTACCAGATGCGACAGGTGAAAGAAGTCCACCACCTCACCACCGTGGACGAGCATGGGCGGCCCGTCTCTACGCTGGTGCGGCGCGTCGAGAACATCGGTACAGATGATCCGCTCAAGCAGCTCATGACCCAGCGCTACGTGGCGGACTGGGTGACTGATTTTCGCACCCGCACAATGGACAAGCAATTCCTGGCGATTGGATTGAACACCGCGCAGCAGCACACAGCTGGTGACGCCGGTGGAAAATTTGAGACCGCGATTGCGCACGAAGACCCGTTTGCGCGGATCAAAACGGAGCGGGTGGAAGTCACACTGAAGGGACAGCCGATTCCGCTCACCAGCACGGTCTGGCAAGCGGAATGGCATGAGCAGGTGACAAATGTCGCTGGCAATCCGCTCAGAACAGAACTCTTCACTGGACGCTTTCAACTCGCGGAAAAACCCGAGTGGGCGACGGCGGAGAATCCGTTCGGGTTCAAGGTTGTGGATTGGGGCATCGAGCAGTTGTCACGATAAGAGGGAGCAGTCTATGCGGAACACGGTGATCCGATGGTGGGTGCTGACGCTAGCATTGTTCGGTGCAAGTCCTGCACTGGTGTCGCTCACCGGCTGTGCAGGAAAACGATCAGCAGTGGTCTCACCGCCAGAGCCGATCGCGACGCCACCGCTAGTGACACCACCCGTTGCCCCTGTGGCGTCGCCACAGGACACCGTGCCACAGGACCCGCAGGTGATGAAAGCACGCACGCCGTCTGCGAAGACAAAAAAATTCGCGGACATCATCACGCGCACTACGGTGACCTACGCGTTTCAGCCCGAGCGAGAATATACGCTGGTCTGTCCGGAGTGGGGCGTGCTCACCGTGCGGCTGTTGCCCGGCGAGACGCTCCAGCGTGTGGTGGCAGGAAACACCGTCGAGTGGATGATCGACGATACGGAGACCGGGCTAGACGAGCCTGTGCCGCTCATTGCCATCCGCCGCGCGCCGTACGCACCACCCACAGAAGCCGCGTTTATCACCAACGCCAACATCTATCGCTTTCTCCTGCTCCCAGGCGGGCCACGCGGGAAGCAGGCGACCCGCCAGATCACGTTTTACGATCCGGCAGCAGAACTGCGACGGCTCAATGGGCAGCGTGAAGCCGAGGAGCGGCGGCAGCAAAAACTGTTGGAGACGCGCTACCCGAAGCTCTCATTCGAGCACATCCGGCAGTATGACATTGGTGGCGATACCGTGGTGTGGCGTCCGGTGCGGGTCGAAGGCGACCACCAGCACACGCTGATCGAACTGCCGGCCGCGACGGGCACCGAGCACCCGACCTTGACGGTGATCAGTGATGGCATCGAGACGCGGGTGAACTATCGCACCATTCCCGGACGTAACGGCGCGGGACCGGTGATGGTGGCAGATCAAGCGTTTGCTGAGGCGCGGCTCATCGGCGAGGGTGGCGTTGTCCGCATTACCAGGAGGGGGCAATGAATCTCACCTTCGGCGACACGGAACAGCACGAGTGGGGACAGCAGCCGTCACGGCGCGGCTTTTATGCGATGGGCCTCGTGGCGCTGCTGATGATTGGCTGGCTGATCTATGCGCGGGTTTTCCTGCCAGTGCCCCAGCGGCCTGTGGCCGAAGCCGCTGTGCGACTGACGAACGGCCTGCAACGCCCGCTGCAGCCGCCGCCTGAACCCGAGCCGCAAAAATCACAAGCGCAGAAACCGCAGGCGCAGAGAACCGAGCCAGACACGCGGCCAGCGGCACGACCGCAAGAGGAGAGCGACGAGCAGAAGATGCACAGAAAAATGCGGCTCTTGGCTCACTACTCCCGACCTACGGCGATGGGCGTGGGCAGCGACGGACGGCGCCTGAGCCAGCACCAGCCACCTCTGCAGACCGAGGTGAATGACAGCGATGTGCCACGTGAATCAGTGCCTCATCAGCAAGTGCTCGAAGTCCCACCGGTCCGTGGGAGCACGGAGAACGGCGACCGGCAGGCGTATGCTGATGCGCGTGGCCGGACATGGACACGCGAGTTTTACGAGCAGGGCAGCGGACACTTCGGCGTCGTTCACAAAGCGGTATCACCGTATGTTATCCGACGCGGCTGGAAGATTCCGGCGCGGTTAGATGACCCGATTACCACCGATACGCCCGGGCAAATCACGGCGACGGTGGTGCAGGACATCAAAGATTCAGCGACCGGCAAATACACGCTCATTCCCAAAGGATCACAGCTGGTCGGCGCCTACGATACGCGGGTGCTGTACGGCCAAGAGCGCATTCCCAGTGCCTGGGATCAGCTCAATTTTCCCAATGGCGATTGGATGTCGCTCGCGGCGATGCCTGGCGCTGATCGCACCGGACAGGCAGGCATTCCTGGAGAGGTGAACAATCATCTCTGGTCAGCAGCAGGCCGCTCGTTGTTACTGACCGTGACCGGAGCGGGCTCGTCACTGGCCATTCGTGGTGGGCTTGGTGGTGGCTATGGCTACGGACTTGATGACGCGTTGCGGCGCGAAGGCGGACGGGAGTTAGGACGGCAAGGGCGACGCGTCTTTGAGCGCGGTTACAACCGTCCGCCCACGATCACGGCCAAACCTGGCGACATTTTTTTGGTGCAGGTGACGCAGAATCTGGTGTTTTCCGGACCGTACTCGGAGGGAGAGGGATATGAACTGGGTGACTAAATGTGCCCTCACTCTTGGCTGTTTTGCGGGTGTGGTACTGGCAGGAATCGGAGCGGTTGCGTGGCTCAGATTGCGCCTTAATCTCTCTGATTCCCTGCCACGCGGCGTGTATCAAGAGACCCACGAACGCATTCACCGGGGCACACTGGTCGCCGAATGTTTACCGCCGGAGTTGGCTGCATTTGGCACGCAACGCGGGTGGCTGGGGAAGGGATATTGCCCGACTGGGACACCGCCCATTCTCAAACACGTGGTGGCAATTGCCGGCGATACGGTCGAGGTGACGAACGCGTTTGTGGCCGTCAACGGCGTAAAAATTCCGTGTTCGGCGACACAACAATTCGATTCCCAAGGACGAGAAATCCCAACCATCGCGCGCGGAGTCTATACGATCAAGCTGGGCGAAGTGTTCCTGCTGGCGACAAATATTCCCACCAGTTGGGACTCGCGCTACACCGGTCCGGCGCGACTTCATGACATCATTGCCACGGCACGGCCCGTGTGGACAGAGGGCAAACATGAGTGCTGAACGCGAGAAGATCGAGCGGCTGCATCAGCAATTGCGCTACGATCTCGAACCCACCATCTGTGCAGCCTTGACCGACCACACGGTGACCGAAATCAAAGTCGGTGACGACGGCAAACTGTGGCTGCGCAAGCACGTAGTCGGGTGGGAAGACACGGACATTGTCATCGCCGCTGACCATCGATTCCGTGCGTTGAACACGATGGCAAGCCTGCTCGGCAAGACGCTCAATCCGAGTACGCCGCTGCTGTCAGGCGAGTTGCCGCTCACCGGCGATCGGGTGGAAGCCTCGATTCCGCCGTCCTCACCAGCGCCGTCATTCGTGATTCGGCGACATGCGCCGGAGATCTATCCGCTGGCGGATTACGTGCAACGAGGCATCCTCCACGACTGGCAGGCAGCAGCGCTGGCGGAGCACGTGCAGCGGAGAAGCAACATCGTGGTGAGCGGCGCAACCAACTCCGGCAAGACGACGTTGGCCAACGCCTGTCTGCAGCTGATCGGCAGCACGGAGCATGTCGTGATCATCGAAGACACCGAAGAATTGCAATGTGCTGCGCCGAATATGAGCCGCTACAAAACGGGTGATCCGCACCCGACGATGCAGGAACAGGTGAAGCGCTGTATGCGCCGAGCACCCGATCGCCTGGTCATCGGCGAGACGCGCGACAAAGCCGGGCTCGAGCTGCTGAAAGCGTGGGACACGGGGCATCGCGGCGGGATTACGACCGTGCACGCGACCAACGCCAGCCGTGTCTTCGACCGCTTCGCGCAGTTCTGTGAAGAGGCGGGCGTGCCCCCGCAATGGCGGCTGATGCGCTCCGCCATTGATCTGATTTGCCACCTGGAAATGACACCACTCGGGCGCCGACTGACCGAGATGGTTGAGATCAGACAAGCGCATGAGGAATACGATATTCCGGTTCACCTGGTACGACTTGGGCCACCACACGCCGTGGAGCAACCCGTAACACAAGGAGGGAATGGGTATGAAACATCTGGTACGAATACTGTCGGCAGTCGCAATGGCGATGCTCCTGACCGGAGCTCTCGTCGGGAAGGTCGAAGCCACCGGGACGGCGAGCATTGCCGAAATTGCGGACGGCGTACGGATGGTGAGCGAGACCGTACGAAGCACGGATATCATGGATAACGTCGGATGGATCGCACTGGCGTTCATTGGGCTGGGCTTGCTCATGGGGCATGCTGGCAGCGGGTTTCTGGGGTTGTTTGTCGGTCTGATCGGGCTGGGTTTCTGGTTCGGCAGTCAACAGATTGCCCAGACTATCGGCTGGCGCGCGGTGGGATTCTAAGCCGAAGAAGGAGATGGCGATGGATGCGCCACGAACGCTGCCGCTAGAGCCGGGCACAGTGCGCCCGGTCCTCATTCTGGGGGCCGAGCGCTTACCAGCCGGGCTGGGTTTGTGGGTGGGAATGATGATGGTGGTGACGGCAATTTATGGGCAGTGGAAAGCACTGTACGGGTTGCCACTGGTCGTGTTGTGGCATGGGATCTGGGTGTTGGCGGCAGCGCGGGACCCGCAATACTGTGACGTGTTGTGGCGGCAGATGGTGACGTATCCGTGGCCGGCGCGTGTGAGTGCCTGGCCCGGCGTGCTAGCGAAACGCGTGAAGATTGAGCCGAGTGTGCCGGTGCGAGGGTAGGGGGAACTTACTTTTTCCCCACACCTTATGGCAGCGGCCTTATTTCCTCTTCGACGAGGCAGTACAGGCCGCAACGGTTTGAAAAGGCAAGGAAAAGGCGCCTTATCCTGCGTCTTATGTTCGCCAGTTTTCTTGCCTCATGTCTTACGGGTGTGTCATACGCGCACCGTCAGGTAATGGAGCAACTGGACAATGTTGTGCAGGTGGTGCGATGGGCTGCCTGCATTGAAGGCTCGCGGAATTCAGCGCAGCGATACAGGAGTGACTATGCCGTTTAATCGCGCCCACTATCCTGTGGACTGGCCGGTGATCCGTGCACGTATCTTAGCACGGGATGGTCACCGGTGTACGCAGTGCGGCGTCAAGAATTACAGTGTCGGGTATCGGGAGGGCGGTGCGTTTTTTTGCTACAGCGAGCGGGCGGCGAGTTTTGCGGAAGCGCAGGCGATCCGTGACCATCTCGATTGTCAGGAAGAACGTGCGCATAGGGTGCTGATTATCGTGCTCGCCATTGCCCACCTCAACCATGACCCACTGGATTGTCGCGCGGACAATCTGGCGGCGCGGTGTCAATTGCACCATCTCCAGTTGGACCGCTATCTCCACAGCCTCCACGCGCGCGCGACCTGGCAAAGCAAGCAGTCTGCAGAACAAGGAGACCAGTCCGATGCCACGGAAATTCTCGTTTGATTTTCCCGATGATCTCGGGACCAAAGTGGTTGCGGAAAGCGACCGGCGCAAAGTGACGTATGCGGATGTGATCCGGCACGCGGTCGAGGAGTACTTCAATCGTGAGCGCGCGCGCCAAAACTTCGAGGCGCTGCTCTTCGAAGTGGTGAAGACTCGGGCAGTCGTGCTGCGCTGCTTCGACATGGCGGGCAAGGAGTTGTCCGACGACGTCCTGGCAGAGGCCGCCAAGGATGCCGACGCCTATCTCGTGCAGCGCAGGCCGCCCTCATGACCACGATCTCATGGCGGCTGGAACAGCTGCAAACGCGGGTCCGGATTCAGGCCTCGCAGAGCCGATTCTGGCTCCAGCACGCCTGCGGACTCTGGCTCGTCTGTGCGGGTGTCTCGTTGGTGCTCGGCTTGTCGTCGCCGGAACGAAAAGCCCACCTGGGCATGTGGCTGTGGGCATCGCTGGTCCCGCTCAAAACCGTCGTCTGGCGTGGGGCACGCTATAACGCGCGGGAACTCGCCGCATGGCTCAGCACCACGGTGTACGGCGGGACGCCGAGCGAGTGGCTTACCTGGGCGTTGCTCGTGGGCTTCGTCCCAGTCTGTGCGGTGGGACTCGTCGGGTGGTGGTATCTCAGACGATCAGAGCCGGACGAGCGCCACATTCGTGGCGCCGAGGTGCTGACGCGCGACGCCTTACAAACGCGGCTCCGCCAGCACGGAGATAAGCCAGGGATGCAGATCGCGACAATGACAATTCCACGCGACTTTCATCGCACCCATTTTCTGCTGTGTGGCGCCACGGGCTCTGGCAAGTCGGTCACCATCAGACAGATGCTGCGACAGATTGCCCGCTACGACGAGCCGTGCATCCTCGTCGATCCCGAGGGCGAATTCACGCAAGAGTTTTACTCACCAGAGCGGGGCGATCATCTGCTCAATCCGGTGGACGCACGGTTCCCTGGCTGGGACCCGTGGGGTGAGTGCGAGAACGAGGCGGACATGGAAGCCCAGGCCGCGAGTGTGTTTCCGCTCACGCCGACCATGAATGAAACCAGCACATACTATCATCGCTGCGCGCGGGTCATCTATCGAGCGCTCTTGGCGCATGCGCCCACCCGCGACCCGCAACAGATTCCGACGCTGTTGGCAGATCCAGAGGAGTTGCTGACTCACATTGATGGCACTGACGCCGCAGCCTTGCTTGGCGCACGCGCCAGTGACACGCGCCAGGGCATGCTCTCCACCCTCCAGATTGCGTGCGCGTGCTTTCGTTATCTGCATCCCAGCCCGCAGCCGTGGTCCGCACGAGAGTGGGTACAGCAGCGCCGCGGATGGTGTTTCCTGACGTTTCGCGAAGAAGACAAAGAGATTGCGTTGCCCCTCGTGTCGCTGTGGCTCGATTCCTTGTCGCGGCGATTACTGAGCAGTGGTCTCCACCCGACGCAGACGACGTGGCTGGTGATCGACGAGCTGGCGGTGCTCAAGGCGCAGCCGAATTTGCAACAGCTCCTGAATCGCGGACGGAAGCGCGGGATGGCGGTGGTCCTGGGCTTCCAAGACGTGCTCCAACTGTATGCGCTCTACGGCAAGGCGATGGTGGCCAATATGCTGGATCAGCCCGCGACGCGGTTACTGTTACGGACCAACAATGGCGAAACCCAGCGCTGGTGTGCAGAAGACATCGGGCGGCGGGAAGTGGAGCGAGCGATGGAATCCGAGACAGCCGGGCCAGAGAATGTGCGGGATGCGATCAATCGCTCGCATTCCCGCAAGGAGGAGCCTGCCGTGATGGGGTCACAGTTTGGTATGTTGCCCAACCTGAGTGGCTATCTGAGAGTCGCCCCGTATGGCGCGGCGCCGGTCACCATTCCGTATGTGGAAGTGGTCGAACGGCAACCCGCCTTTGTCGGGCGTGTGCAAACTACGGTCACGCCGACGAGTCCGCCAGAACCAGGGAGCGTGCGTCGGCAGCGGCGCACGTTGTAGCGAAGGGGACGCGTGTGTTGGGTCTGCACAGTCGACGACAAGCCCCGCGGCGGCGCCATGACGGTCGGTGCCATAGCACGCAGCCGTGGGGGAACGGTACGGCACGACTCGTCTCGACGCTCCGTTGGCGCCGCCGCTCCGCCGCTGCTGTTGTCACGCGTTGGGACCGTGCCTGAGGGTTGTCCAACCCGCCCAACGCACGCGTGTCACCACGGGCCACCCGTACGGGCTGATCGACAGTACATCACTTTTAGTGAGGAGAGCGAACAGACACAGTGTCAGGTACAACAGGCTGACCGTGGGAAGCGTAGGGCGCTGAAGAATAACGCGTGGAGGAAGAGTACCGAAGAAATCACAAACCACAAACGGCAAGGCTGCCGAGTCTCGTCACGTTCTGTGAGGAACACGGAGGGATCACCTGGCCGGGTGATCTCCCACATGAGCGCACGACAGCCAAAAGCCAACACTCTGGCAGAAATTCCAGAGCAAATTTCCAGTGCGGGGAAATTCTAGTCGGCTTTTGGCGATGACACAAGTCCTCGATTCGCTCGCTGCGCTTCGTTGCTCTGCTGTTTCCCACGCAGCACTGACGCGGCTGGGAGCCTTGACCCAGAGAGGAAACAGGCCGTGGCATCGAAGCACCTGCATCGGCACGAGGGGCAAGGCGAGCAGCAGCTGTCGTCAACCGCATCATTTGCGGTCCAATTCATTGAGTGTGATCCGACACGACGGGGCTATACGCCTATTCCTAATTACTTCAAACATTTCTGGACCCCGCTCATCGGGCATAAAGTGGCGTCAGTCTATGAGATGATTTGTTCGTTCGCGCATGGCGACAAGGAAGACTGCTATCCAACAGTCGGTCTCTTGGCGGCGTGCCTCGGGGTAGATAAGCATGACCTCACGGGCCGGGAACGCCGCGATTCTCGGCCAGGGCGCACCGCGTCGTATTACCAGAAGGGCATCTTTGCCATCCTGGAAAGCTACGGCCTGCTCCAGATCGTCATCGAGCCAGGCCGCTGGAAAGAGTGCTATACCTTCCGCGTAGTCAAATATCCCCCCGTGCTTACCGATGACCAGCTCGCGCACTTACCACCCATGTTGCAAAAGCGCCATCGTCGCTTGATGACTCGTTGTCAGAAAGACGCCGAGACATTTCAGCAGACTGCCGAACGTCGGC
>JAYVFX010000801.1:0-9857 GCA_043772795.1 Deltaproteobacteria bacterium | reverse complement strand
AGCAGTTGTTCCCCGAGCTTGCGCGCGGTCTGGAGGTCCGCCCGGTTGAGCTGAAACGTCCACACGCCGTACAACACGGGAAAGCGCTGCGCCGTCTCTCCCAGCTGTTGGCAGAGTTCTGCGGCTCGCGTATAGGCAGCGCCGGTCTCTGGTGCCGACCAGCCCTGGGTCTGGATCAACACGGGACCCAAGGTCGCTTGGATAGCCAGTTCGTGCTGGCTGCGCTCAGGGGTCTCGGGTAACGTCTCCACCAAGGCGAGCCCGCGGCGGAGGTGAGTGACCGCTTCCACGTTGGCCGAACGTTGGGCGGCGCGGCGTCCCGCCTGCTGCCAGTAGGGAAGCGCCTGTTCCACTAACCCCGCCTCCGTGTAGTGATGGGCGACCAGCTCGGGCTGCGTCTCGACAAGGTCAGGGAACTGGCGCTCGAACAGATGAGCAATCTGCTGATGATAGTGCTGGCGGCTGCTCTTCAGTAACGACGCATACGCCGCGTCTTGGATCAAGGCATGCTTGAAGACGTAGTGGGCGCGAGGTGGGCGTCCTCGTTGATAGAGCAGTTCCGTCTCCACCAACTGCGCAAGCCGCTCCTGGAGTGTGGCGTCGTCCAGCGGCGTCAAGGCTTTGAGTGTGGCATAGGCAAACTCCCGCCCCAGCACGGCGCCTAGCTGCGCCACCTCTTTGCTCACCGGGTGCCGATCCAGCCGCGCCATCAGCGAATCTTGCAAAGTGGAGGGAATGGCGAGAGTGGACAACGGTCCCAGCAGCTCGTAGCGTCCATCCACTTGCCGGAGAATGTTGGACTCTAGCACGGTCTTGGTCAGCTCTTCGACAAATAACGGCACCCCATCGGTCTTACTGACTACGTGCTGCATGACCTCGGCGGGCAGCACCTTGCCGCCAGCGAGATGCGTCACCAGCGCCTCCACCTGGAGCCGCTCTAAACGATTCAAGGTGAGCGGGGTTATATGGGACCGCAGCGGCCACTGTGGTTGAAACTCAGGCCGATAGGTTAGGAGGTTCAACATCCGCACCGTGGGCGCTTGCTCGATGACCAGCCTGAGCACCTCCAGGGTGGAAGGATCGGCCCAGTGCACGTCTTCCCACGTCACCTGCACGGGCTGCCGTTCAGCCTCTTCGACGAGCCAGACGACGAGTAGGTCGTGGGTGTGCTGGCGTTGTCGTTGCGGACTGAGGTTGAGCGGCGGATACTGCTCCGTTGGCACGGGCAGCGAGAGCAACGTAGCAAACAGCGGCACAGCCTCTGTCACCGGCAAACGGGACGCCTGCACGAGTTGCTCCAGCTTGGCGAGTTTGGCGGCGGGCGACTCCTCCGGCTGCCAGCGCAGCAACCGCTGTAGATGCGCAATGATCGGGTACAAGGCGCTGTGCTGATGATACGGCGAGCAGCGAAAGGTGATGCTGGCGGCGCCAGCGCGTTTCACCTCACTGCGGCTGGTCTCTACCAGACTCGATTTGCCAATGCCCGCTTCGCCACTGAGCAAGACGACTTGTCCCATGCCTTCCTTGCTCTGTTCCCAGCGCCGATGCAACAACCCGACTTCTTCGTCACGCCCGACCAAGAAGAGCGCCCGCACAGAGGCGGTGTCCTCTGCGTCCGACGACTCCTTGCGGAGCCCCAGCACGCGCGAGAGCACCATCGGCTCGGCAATGCCTTTGAGGTCATGGGCGCCGAGATCCTCCAGTGCAAACGTGTTGCGCGTCAGCCGTGCCGTGGCCGCACTCATCACCAGCGTATCGGGCGAGGCCAGCCCTTGCAGGCGGGCGGCAATATTCGGCGTCTCACCCAACGCCAAGTGCTCGCGCTTCTCTCCTCCCCCGATCTCGCCCACCACGACCAGCCCCGTGTGAATGCCGATGCGCACTTGGATGGGGTGCGGGAGGCGAGATCTTATAGCAGACGGCAGCCTCGCATTGAGGGACTGGAGTCCCGCCAGGATCTCTAATCCGGTCCGCACGGCGCGCTGGGCATCGTCTTCATGGGCCGCGGGATAGCCGAAGTAGACTAACAGCCCATCGCCCAGGTGCTGGGCCGTATGCCCTCCATAGCGACTGATGACACCTGCACAAGTTTCATGATAGGCGTGCACGACTTCCCGCAGATCTTCGGGGTCGAGGAGCGTGGAGAGCGTAGTCGAATCGACTAGGTCACAGAACATCACTGTTAACTGCCGCCGTTCGGCGGCAGTCCGTCTAGGGTCACTCAGTCTAGGGTCTAGAGTCGGAACAGGAAGAGTTTGCTCTTGTCCCTTTGACGCTAGACCCTGGACGCTAGACGCTAGACTTTCCCCTTTTGACTCTAGACGCTGAACGCTAGACGCTAGACTGCGGTTGCCCGTCCAGACCAGCACGTCCCCGTCTTCATCCGCCGCCACGCCCTCGGCACGGATGAGTTCTGCTTTCAGGTCTTCCAGATACTCGTCATCCAACTCGAAGCGCCGTTTCAGCGCGCGGTACGCGACACGGCCTTTGCTCCGTAACAGCTCTCGGACTTGCTCCAATACCTCATCAAAGGTCATGGCGGGTTTCCCTTATGATCTGCCATCCTGTTCCCGGTCAGTTTTTCGGACAGGCAGCGGCAGTCCGTCTAGGGTCACTCAGTCTAGGGTCTAGGGTCTGACGGCTCGGAGCTTGCTCTTTTCCCTCTAACTCTAGACGCTGGACTCTAGACGCTAGACTGTTTTCGCCTCTTCGCCCATCTTACACAGAGAATCCATACAACTTCGCCGCGTTTTCGTAGACGATCTTGCGCTTGTCAGCGTCTGGCACTCCCGCGAAGGCTTTCTCGACGAACTCACGAGAGTTGGGAAAGGTTGAGGCTTGATGCGGATAGTCAGTGGACCACATGATGTTATCCGCACTGCCAAGATGATGGTAGGTCTTGATCCCGAGTGGATCGTCGATAAACGTCGCGTAACACTGGCGACGAAAATACTCGCTCGGCTTAAGCGAAAAACTCACGCCGTACCCTTGCTTGAAACGGCGGAAATACTTATCCGCGCGTTCGAGCACGTGCGGCACCCAGGCAACATCAGCCTCGGCGGACACGATCTTGAGGCGCGGAAATCGCTCCAGCACCCCAGAAAAAATCAGCGTCATCAACGAGTCTTGTACTTCGTGTGGTCGATTCACCATCCGCACATACAGCTCAGCAATGTTCGATTCATCCTGTTGGCTGTGTTTACTTCTACCTGTCACAAGATGTAGCGACAACGGAATCTCTATTTCTTGTGCCGTCGCCCAGAACGAATCATACGCCGAAGAACTGTAGGGTTGGTCTTCCGGTGGCGACGCCCAAATCATCGCGCCTCTGAGTCCAAGTTTCTTGCAGCGTTCTAATTCTTGACGCCCACGCTCAATATCAAACAGTGAGATCAACCCCAATCCAGCAAAGCGTTTTGGATCATAACTGCAGAACTCAGCTAACCAGTCGTTATAGACACGGAAGCAAGCTTCTTGCAGCGCGGCATCATCAAGCCAAAACAAAACAAACGCACAGGTTGTGTACAATACTTCAGCAGCGATACCGTCCAGATCCAGGTCTTTGACACGCGCAGCGGGGTCCCACCCACCAGCGATTGCGTTTTCCATCCCGGCTTCCATGAACGCTTTGTCGAAGGTCTTACCTGCAGCAAACGCACCAGAGACGCGAAATGGCGGTAAATTCTCACAGATAAAAAACGACCCGGTCTTTCCCGGCGGATCTTTGACCACGCGCGGGGCCTGGTCACGAAAACGGCGGTCGATACGTTCGACCCACAAATTGGGCGGCTCGCACATGTGTGAGTCGGCGGAGATTATCTTTTGTATCACATCGTGCTCCTCATGCTGACGTAGGGAGTCTACTCGACTGAATGGGCGAGCGGGCGACAAGGCGAGCGGGCGACAAATGAGACCTGCCTTTCCTCCTCGCCCACTCACCCGTTCGCCCATTCGCCCTTTCGTTCTGATGTTACAGCTCAAGTTCGATAAGCCGGTTGTCCCGCTTCTTCAGATCGACATACTCAACATACGGGCGTATAGCGCCGATCCTCTCGATTTTCCCTTCCAACTCCGCTGCCGGGCTCGTACCTTCGCCAGGGTTTTTTCGGGTTACGTTAATGAGCGTGCAGTCGTTGCCCAAGGTGATGGCGTTATGCCAGGTGCCTTTATAGATGAACGCCGCCTGACCGGGGTCGACGACAAACGCCGCGATCTTTTCATAATCTACTTCATAGCCGGACGGACCGGCTTCTCGGTTGCGCGGCGGAGGAGCCACGACCAGCACGAGAGAACCCTGCAAGGGAATAAACGTCTGGTTGTACGAGAAATGGATAGCGAACTGATCCATGCGTTTCGCGTTCGGACGATATTTGAACTGCAACATCTCCATTGCTACCCGTCCTTCTTCGGTTTCAGGATAAATCAGCTCCTTTTGCTTCAGCACCTGGCCGTATGGCTTAAACGCCTCGGCGTTCAGCGGTTGCACCTTGACTTTGAGAATGTCTTGCATCGGAATTTCCTCCTTATTTTTCTGGGGGTGGAAGTCTACGCTGTTTTGGCCTGCCCTTCACTTCGGTAAGGCGATTCTCAAATTGTCGAGATAACTGTTCAACCAGTTTTTCATCACGTAATTCTAATTCGCGACGAAGATACTCGATCTCTTTCTCCAAAGCGACAATGCGTTCCTTCGCGTTCACCAACTGATCCCCCATGCGTTGGACGTTGCCTTTTAGAGAGGAGACATCTTGCTGGATAGTCAGAATTGCGCGGAGGTAATCTATGAACCGATCAAGCACGGACATCCTACAGAGCCTCCAACTTGGTCAACGTTTCCGACAAAGACGCGTTGAGTGCCGCAAGATCCTGGTGGATCTCTTGGAGCCGAGGGGCAGTTGCATCAAGAAACTGAAACAGAGTTCGTCCTTCTTGACTTCTTAATGCTTCAATTACTTCCGCAACTTCTTGTTCAAGATTCAGTTCTTCCATCTCTGACTTCTCCTGGAGAGATTAGAGCACGAACCGCGTCCCTACACTATTCTGCACGAACGCTTGCGGCAACTCACGGGCAATGGCATGCACCGCTTTCCAACCGGTGCAGTGCGCGGGAACGACCAGTGCCGGGTTCATTTCTTTCAGAGCAGCAACTCAGACGTATTGCCGCTGGTCACTTTAACGAGCGCAGAGAATCCGTGCTCAGCAATCAGACTTTCGCGTGTCATCGCATCCGGATGGCGAGGCGGGCGCTTCACTTTTTCGGAATCAGGCAAGAGCATGTCAACCGTGTTATCGAGAACAGTGAGGATCTCGATCTTATCAACTTCTTTGAGAGGCATGGTCGCCATGCGCATCACTCCTTTTTCTGCAACTTGCCTTCCCCCGGCTACCGTGACCACGCGAGAGTGTCAAGGTGTCAGCAATGCCTAGTCCGATTGATCACCTGTGATAGAAATGGACGTGAGGATAAAGGACTCCCACGATGAAACAACCCAAGACGACGCTTGAACCTAACAAAGCCAGACATCTCGCTACCTCTGGAACAGCAGGGCGGACCTTCACGGTTGTTAATGACGAGCCAAAACTCTCGCTACTGGTGAGAGAATTACCGTGGACGCATAAGCCATCCTTCCTTGTCAAAGCATTCCTGTTAGGACTGGCACTCCTCTACACCGTCTACAGCTATGCCCAGATCGGCGGTGGACTGGAGGGATCGGTCGTCACGTTGGCGATCGATCCCCAGACACCGACCACACTGTACGCCGGGACGGGTGGAGGCATATACAAAAGCACGGATGGTGGCAAGCGTTGGACTGCCATGAACACTGACCTCACTGACCTCAATGTGGAAGCGCTGGCCATTGATCCGCACACGCCAGCCATTCTCTACGTAGGCACCTACGGCGGGGTCTTCAAAAGTACGGACAGCGGAGGAGGCTGGACACCCATCAATGTTGGCCTGCCCATCAATACGCACCCGTACACCTTGGTCATCGATCCACTCAAGTCAACAACGCTCTATATGGGAAGTGGTGACGGCATTTTCAACAGCATTGATGGTGGCAAACAGTGGGTGACAATCAATACGGGCTTAACCGACGTGAAGACCACTGGGCTGGTCATCCATCCCACGACCCCGGTAATCTTGTATGTGGGGACGCTCGACCACGGAGTATTTCAGAGTACGAACGGCGGGAAGAACTGGACCGCGCTAAACACCGGTCTCACCAATTTGCAGATTCGCGCTTTGGCAATTGTCCGACAGTTCCCACAAACGCTCTACGCCGGAACAGGGGGAGGAATTTTTACCAGCACCGACGGTGGGAAACACTGGACAGCATGCCACAAGGGCTTTCCAACTGCGGCTGACATCACTTCCCTGGTGATCGATCCTACCAACCCACAGATCCTCTATGCGGGCACGGATCAGGGAGTTTTCAAGAGTACGAATGCTTGCAAGCAGTGGATTACCATCAATAAAGGGTTGACCGACTCCACTATCGAAGCGGTTGTTCTTGATCCGAAAACGCCCCTAACGCTGTATGCTGGCACAGCCAATGGTCTCGCGAAAAGCGTGAACGGTGGGGAGAGTTGGACCCCGGCAAGATAGTCAAGATGGTCCACCGATTCGGACCCCATACACGCTTCTCCTGGATGTCTCTCACCGGCTGTGTACTACCATCTCCTTCGCACGACCAAACAGAAACGATACCGACAGTATCATGCCGCAAGATCTCCCTGGTGCTCAACCCCTACTATACGCAAGAGAGAGTGGTGTTGCAGCAGTCTTCTTTCCTTGTTATGCCCGACGCGAGGCAAGAACCCACAACAAACTCAACCACGAGAACGGAGAATGTATGGCACTCGATCCGAGAAAGTTACAGAAAAAACGCGCTAAAAAAGCGGCCAAACGCAAGGCCGTCGTTACTCGGAAAGCAGCGGCACTGCCTGGTGTCCTGGCGATAGGTGCACGAGCGATCTCCCTTGCGACCAGTGCCCCCATCCACGAATGCCTGACAGCGGCGGAAATGTTTACGTCTGGTATGGGAACGGTGATCGTCAGCCGTGCGATGCCAGATGGTCGGATTGGCGCGTCTTTCTTCTTGCTTGATGTGTACTGCCTGGGGGTTAAAAACGCCTATTTTCTTCCTATGCTACGCGAAGAGTATGAGTATCGACTTGGTGACGTTGCGCAGAATGAGACGCTGACTCCCATCCAGCCAGCGTGTGCCCGCACGCTCGTCGAGGACGCCGAAGCCTACGCACAGGATTTGGGATTTAGTCCCCACCCAGACTACCAGCTCGCTAAGCGGATCATGGGCGATATTGATGCCTCAGCATGTTCCACGCACTTTACCTTTGGCAAAGACGGGCAACCGTTCTTTATTGCTGGCCCCCACGACACTCCCAGACGCATCGACAAGATTATCGAGACACTGACACGGCGCTGTGGGCAGGGTGGCTTCCATTATCTGCTCCCCCTGGGTGACCCTTTCGATTTTGACGACGATGATAACACGTTAGAGGTCGAATTTGAGGAAGAGGACGACGAGGGTACAGGAAGGAAAAAGGATTGAGAGGGGCTACCTCGGTTCTGAAGGACTCGCCGTTGTTTTGTCATTCCGGGCAAGACCGCAGGCCGCAACCCGGAATCCAGGAGCAGAAAACTGGATGCCCGCCTGCGCAGGAATGACGGACCGGGAGACGCTCCCGGTTTCTCCTTCCACGCTGAGCGCCCCGCGCTCTGGGCGTCTCGTAATGAGACAGCAGCAACGGTAAAATTAATGGATCGCCGATCTAAAGGCGGGGAAGAACCCGTTCGATGCGGAGACGCTGAAAGCGATACGAGAGCAATAGTGAGAGGCGAGTGGCGTGTCTCCCGCAACGCATGCGACCGAGACGGCCGCGCTCCCAGAACATACGCAATATGTGCATGTAGTGCCCTCAGATGGGTGAAAGCATAGCGCTGCCCGCCGATGAGAACGCTAATGCTCAGAGGCAACGCAGGAGACGCGAGATGACGTACCAGAAGATCGCGATGAAACGCGGGAAAAAGATTGCACTGGTTGCCCACGATAACAAGAAACACGACCTCTTGGCCTGGGCGACATATAATCGCGAACTCTTAACCCACCATGTGATCTACGCAACCGGCACTACAGGCACTCTGCTCGAACAGGAATTAGGACTCACGATCACCAAGCTCCAAAGCGGTCCGCTCGGTGGCGATCAACAGATTGGTGCGAGGATTGTTGATGGCGAGATCGACTTTCTCATCTTCTTCTGGGACCCACTTGCACCGGCACCTCATGATCCCGATGTCAAAGCTCTCCTCCGCATGGCAGTGGTGTGGAATATCCCGATGGCCTGTAATCGCGCGTCAGCCGATTTCATGATCTCTTCCCCATTGATGGCAGGGGAGTACGATCGCCTTGTTCCCGATTACGAGGGATATCGCACGCGCAAGATCGAGTAACTCTTATAGTGCACGGCTATTTTCGGAACTTCGAAAAATCCACCGGTCGCCGTTCCATAAACGCATTCACGCCTTCGAGCGCTTCGTCCGTTTGATAGTATAACTCCAATGCACTCATCGCCATGTTGGAGATACCGCCAATGTGAGCGGAATCCGCGTTGAATGAGTACTTGAGAAATTTGAGCGCGGTCGGACTCTTCTGCAGCAACTCTTTGGCCCAGGCTTCGGCTTCTTCCATCAGTTTTGCCGCGGGCACGACTTTGTTGACCAGCCCCATTTGCGCAGCTTCTTCTGCGGTGTATTGGCGACAGAAGTACCAAATCTCGCGGGCTTTCTTCTCTCCAACCACGCGGGCCAAATACGCACTGCCATAACCGGCATCGAAGCTACCAACGCGTGGACCAGTCTGACCAAATCGGGCAGTGTCAGCGGCAATGGTGATATCACACAACACATGCAGGACATGACCACCACCGATAGCAAAGCCGTTCACCGCTGCGATCACTGGCTTGGGAATGTTGCGAATGACGTTATGGAGCGTCTCAACATCCATCTCATGTCCAGCAGAACCGGTGTCGTAGCCACCACGACCGCGCTCACTCTGGTCGCCACCGGCACAGAACGCTTTGTCACCTGCTCCGGTAAAAATCACCACGCCAATCGAGTGATCCCACCAGGCATCCTTAAACGCTGCAATCAGCTCATCAACCGTAAGCGTACGAAAGGCATTGCGCACTTCCTCACGGTTGATCGTGATTGTCGCAATACCGTCTTTCTTTGCATAAATGATGTCTTGGAATTGCATTTTTCCTCCGCGAAAAGTAGTCAGTATTCAGTGATTAAAGGAGACTGGAGGCTTGGGGCTAGGGACTTGTCCCTGCTTCCCCCAAGTCTCTAGCCTCTAGTCTCCAGTCTCAGCTACTCCAACATCATCTCCACCGTCCCCTGGCCAATCAACTCGGCAATCACATCGTCCGTGTAATTCAGTATGCCTTTGAGGATCTCCTCATAATGTTCGCCGAGCAGGGGCGCAGCGGAAACCTCACCTGGAGTTTTTGCTAGCTTTGACATCAGGCCATCGTACGGCGAGAGTCCCATCACTTTATGTTCGCGCCAGGCGAAGAATCCTCGATGTGCAAGTTGGGGATCTTCAAATAAGTCAGATTGCTTCGCTACCACACCTGCGGCAACACCGGTGCTTTGCAGCAGCGCTTCAATGTCGGCAGCGTCCTGTGTCTCGGTCCATGCTTCAAGATGGCGATCGATCTCAGCTTCATTTGCTTTCCGTCGTAATTGTCAGGGAATAACCTATTCAAAGACTAACGTGGGGAGATGGTGTCATTCCATTCTCCGTGGAACCGATCTTTCGTTAACTTGACCTGGGCCA
>JAYVFX010000800.1:0-2365 GCA_043772795.1 Deltaproteobacteria bacterium | reverse complement strand
GTGTTCTCTTAATGTGTACGCAAGGCGGGAGTTCCCAATACCGGGCTCGCCACTGAGGAGCACAACTTGCCCGCGTCCTTCTTTGACTTGTTCCCAACGGTCGACTAGTAATCCCACTTCTTGTTCGCGTCCGACCAGCGGTGTCAATGAGGTTCGTCCTGCAAGAGGAGAAGTTCCCTGTCGCTCACTCTGGACGTGATAAACAGCAATGGGTGTCTCAATGCCTTTCACAAGATGGGAACCAAACGGTTGACACTCGAACTGCCCCTCTATCAAGCGTTGCGTCGCAGCGCTGATGATAACCGTGTTGGGTTCGGCTAAGCCTTGCACCCTAGCGGCAATGTTCGGCGCCTCGCCTAACGCGAGCAGCTCACGTTTTTCATGGCTGCCGATTTCTCCCACGACAACCAAGCCGGTGTGAATGCCGATGCGGACTTGTAGAAGGACCTCACCCTGTCCCTCTCTCTGACGGGGAGAGGGAACCTGGAATTGTAGCGCTTGAATAATCTCTAATCCCGCGCGCGCGGCACGCCGTGCATCATCTTCATGGGCAGTTGGATAGCCGAAGTACACCAACAATCCGTCGCCCAGATATTGCGCAATGTAGCCCTCGTGCCGTTGAATCACCTCGGCGCAGGTCTGTTGATACTGCTGCACCACCTCGCGGAAGTCTTCGGGATCAAGTCGCGCCGATAATGCGGTTGAACCGACAAGGTCACAGAACAGCACGGTCAACTGCCGACGTTCACCTTCGGCTCGTGGAACGTGAAGCGTGCTACGTGGAGCATCACTTAACTGTTGGGTTTTGATTCCTTCCGCTTTTTCGCTCCCTGCTTCCTGCTCTTTGCTCCCTGCTCTTTGCCCTTGGGGCTCCCCTACCCACACCAGCATTTTTCCATCTTTATCAACTGCCAGTTCTTTGACCTCAATGAGTTCTTCCTTGAGCGCGTCAAGCGCGTCATCATTGAGATCGAACTCCAGCTTTAATGCTCGGTAGGAAACACGCCCTTCTCGTTGGAGCCAGGCAAGTGTTTGTGTGACCACTTCAGAAAATTTCATGCGTTGTTCTTTCGTGATGTTGTACGATCCGCTCTTGAGCTACGCCTAGCCGACTTGCCTACATGCTGCAAGGGTTGCGACTATTCTCTGTGACTGAGCTGATAGCTGTAAATTCCCAAAGGCTTGCTATATTTTACCTTGACGTGGGAAAACATATGGAAACAATGATCGTAACAGGTGGCGCTGGCTTTATTGGCTCGAACTTCGTACGGCTCGCTCTTGCACGTACCGACGCTCGTGTGGTGGTCATGGATAAACTGACGTATGCGGGAAATTTGCGAACTCTGGATGACGTGGCCGCGAATTCCCGCTTCGTGTTCGTACAGGAAGATATTGCTGACCGTGCTGCGGTCGAGCAGCTCTATCGGCAATACCGGCCAACGTCAGTGATCAATTTTGCTGCGGAATCTCATGTTGACCGTTCGATCGACGGTCCTGGCGTGTTCATTCGCACCAACATCAACGGGACGTTTGAATTGCTTGACGTGGCGCGAGCATATCTTGCAGAAGCTGAGACTACACTGCGAGAAGGCTTTCGCTTTTTGCATGTCTCAACCGATGAAGTTTACGGGACGTTAGGATCGACAGGGTTTTTTTTCGAAGAAACTCCGTATGCGCCGAATTCTCCTTATGCTGCATCGAAAGCCGCGGCTGATCATCTGGTCCGTGCGTATCATGAGACGTATAAACTGCCGACGTTGATCACAAACTGTTCAAACAATTACGGCCCGTACCAGTTTCCTGAGAAACTGATCCCGCTCATGCTCCTCAATGCAATCGAAGGAAAACCGTTGCCTATCTATGGTGACGGTGGCAATATCCGTGACTGGTTGTTTGTTGAGGACCATTGCGAAGGAATTCTTCAGGTGCTGCAACATGGACAGGTAGGGGAGAAGTACAATATCGGCGGCCACAACGAGCGCACCAATCTCGAAGTGATAGATTACCTTTGCGCTGCTCTTGAGAACGAGCTGCCTGCGGCAAAAAATTCGGCGCTTATCCTAAAGGGTATACAGAGCTATGTGGAGTTGAAAATTTTTGTCCCGGATCGTCCGGGCCACGACCGCAGATACGCTATCAATGCAAGTAAGATCGATCGAGAATTGGGTTGGAAGCCGCGACACGATTTTGCCTCGGGACTTCGGCAAACGGTACGGTGGTACCTCGAGCATCGTGACTGGTGTGAATCCGTGCAAACTGGGCAGTATCAACGGGAGCGATTGGGGTTGGCCGCCGCCCAACCCGGCTCTCACATAAAATAAAACTACTCGAGAGGGTGACCTGGCGTAGGGGCGCACGGTGGGGC
>JAYVFX010000799.1:0-2691 GCA_043772795.1 Deltaproteobacteria bacterium | reverse complement strand
CAAAAAGATTGTTTTGATGGGATACCCAGATCTTTTGTCCCCAATGTGTCTGGGCGTGACGTGGCAGGATTTGCTTCTCCGAATGAAACAGTTGCAGACCATTTGGGAAGGGTCTCAAATACAGATTGTAAATGAGCTAAGAAAATCCGACTCAGTTTTTGAATTTGTCTCTCTAAGAAGTACATTCAAGTCAAGGGGTCCTTGTTCAAGTAATAACAACAAGTTGATTCGTGGGATTGAAACTGACGACTTTGTCGGTGTCGACCCTCACGGGCAAACGTTCTATCACCCGAATATTTACGGTCACGAAGTCATGGCCCAAACCATAATTGCAACAGGCATCATCAAATCGGCGTTAAATCAGAGTGCCACCCCGACACCAACGCCTCCCACCTCGGCTCCGCCCAAAGAGTCGGCATTGCAGGTCGGCGACGGTTCGCCTACTCGCTCTCTCTGGACGACTGCGTACACATCCGATCTTGGCGTTCCAACCGCCAAGGTTCATCAGTGGGGACCGGGCTGCATTCAAGACTTCAACTCTGGTGGTGTAACCGCAGCCCTGATGCAGGCAGGATGCTCTGGAGACGTCTACCAAGTGAGGGGAGCAATATGGTCGAGGGTCACTCAAATTGGCACTGACACACTTGGCTACCCTCGCAATAACGCTCATTCTTGGTCTTCAGGATCAAAGCAACTTGTTCAAGATTTCGACCGAGGATCGTGGGGATGGAATGCCGTCATTCAGCCAGATGGAAACGGGACTGCCTTCGTAGTTCGTTCAGGAATTTGGGAAGCCTATCGGGCTCAAAACGGTCCCGACGGTCCTCTTGGCCCTCCGACCAGCGACGAGACCCCCGAGGCAGGCGGGGCAAAGCAGGAGTTTCGACATTCCACGATTGTGTGGACGCAATCAGGCGTCAATATCTATAAGTCTTCAGCGCCTGTGGTAGGAGTTCCAGCGAATCCACCTTCAGTAGTTGTGACTACTCCTGGCCTTACTCCAGCACCTCCGGTTGCTGGCACTCCAGTAACGCCCGCAGTCAACGTGACTGCCGCTCCAACAACGACAATAAGACCGGCAGGGCTTGATGGGCGCTTTTGCGTGACCTTTGGACGAACACTCGCCTGCAAGGATGGAGGGCTGACGAACGGGTTCGTCACGTTGAGTTCTGGCGCCGATAAAGTCGCTGTTGCACCTCAACGAATTTGCATGACCAGCGGACAAACCGTTTCCTGTAAGGACGGAAGCCTGGAAGCTCAGTGGACAGACGTAACGTCCTCCGCAAATGAAGTAGGAGTCACGTCGTCTCGCGTGTGTTTCAGAACCCAGCGAAACTTGTTTTGCAAAGAAGGTGCACTTAGCAGCAACTGGATACAAATTTCAGATATAGCAGATTCGTTTACTATCAACAACTCCCGGCTATGTATTCGGTCAGGATTGGTTGCGAGCTGTAAGGACGGCGCATTGACAGCACCATTTATTCAGATTACGGATGCAGCAGAAGCAATTAGTGCTTCTAATAATCGAGTGTGCTTCAGGAATGCTGCCAAAGTATGGTGCAAAGAAGGAACACTTACCGGTGCTTGGATTCAAGTGTCTGACCAGGCCAACGATGTTCAAGTAGCAACTACACGACTGTGCATCCGTATAGGGGCAGCCGTGTCATGTAAGGACGGAGCGCTTACGAATTCCTACACACAGGTGCACTCAAATGCTGATTCCTACGCAATAACTTCTGCTCGCATATGTGTACGGCAAGCTGGTTCGTTAGATTGCAAGGACGGGCTTCTTAATGGGCCATGGGTACGTGTAAACGAAGGTATTAGTGAATTTATGATGCCGAGAGATGAATGAGAGGCTCGGAAACTCTGCATATCTCCCTTGACCAGAAGTAGCGAAGTAACTCGAGCGCCTATGCGGCGTTCGAGGGTTTCGCTCAGCTCCGGCGCGTGACCGCTAGCGCAAGCGCCGTTTCCTTTTTGCATCACCATTTGAAGGCGGAGGACGGGAGCGGGAGATCCGTGGCTAGAGGCCGAAGCTGTTATCGAATGCCATTAACTCAACGCAGTAGTTAGTAGAAAGTATTCCGATGTTTAATTCAAAACGTTTAGTCACAATGCTTTTTGGCACCATCCTTAGTCTGGTGGGCCAGTGTGATGCCACCGAGGCAACAGGAATCGCTGGGTCAGTCGGGATCAAGGTCGAGAATCAAGCGGCCCGGCAAGTGGCACGGGCTGCATGGATTGCTCCGAACCTGATGTGGGCTACAGAAGCTGTTCTGTCAGACAAAACGCTGATCCGTCCAAAACAGGTTGAAATCGGCTTCGGTCCAAAGGAGTTCTTCACAATGACTGGCATCAAGTGGTCTGGCTGGGGTACTACCAGAGCAGTTGGTAGGGGAAAGTTGACTCTCTGTACCAAAACCTGCGTAGCCAAGGGGACGAAGAGCCTCGTATTGACCGAGTTTTACGGTGATCCTTGTCGTGGTGACGAAACGCTGTTCTATAAATGGTTTGAGGTCCCAGGCATCCAAAACGAGAGAGTGCCGTCGATGTGTTGACAGCACGGTTTTTTGAGCCAGCGCTGCAACGTGAGAACGCTGGTCCAATTTGGCCCCATTTAGGGGGTTTTCGCTGGTCTGATCTGGCCCCACCTTGAGCTAACAATTCTTCTGTCGTGTTGGCCTTGTG
>JAYVFX010000798.1:0-7343 GCA_043772795.1 Deltaproteobacteria bacterium | reverse complement strand
GTGTTCTGGAATAAAGCTGACCTGCGCCTGGTGCTGAATCGCCAGGCGGCACGAATACAAAACTTTTGTGGAGATCCAACGCCAAACGCCGGCGGTGGGAATGGACTTGCTGCAATCGAGGTGCAGAACGCGGATGGATCGAAAAATACGGCCAAAACCAACGCGCTCTGGCAATTTATGTGCGAACATCGTGGTGCCATCTTTTACAACGAGTTACCAAAAAATCCCCCAACAAGCTGGCCCCTCGCGAATATCGATCCCAGTAACTCAGGTGTGAATAAGGATCCGAGTAACCCTTATAACTATGCTCCGCACTTTGACTCGGCTGCAAGTGTGTACCGTCGGGTTGGCGAAGATACCAATGGTGATGGGACGGTTGATATTAACGGCGACGGCGTCGTCTCGAACAATGATTTGAATTTCGACGTCTGTCCGGTGTGGATCGGCCCCGCGGGAGCTATTGGTCCACGACCAGCCTGGCGTCCTGATTTTTGTAACCAAAAGTTTGGTTTGTGGAGTGGTGCTGGGAATAACAATGTCTTTCAAAATCGGAACGATGTGGAAACGCTTCTCTCGACGTCCTGGTTTGCTGATAACGACTACCGACGCGGTGGATTCTACAATCGACGCGAAAACAAATGGGTCATGATGCTCAATGTCAACATTCGCGCCTTGATTGACTGGAATGAGGCCAATGGAACGCCCCTGTTCACTCCCAGCGATACCAGTGATGGTGGGTTAGTGTTTTTTCTGTCGGTCCAGGCGGATGATGCTACGCCGACACCACCAACGACGCATCGCTACGGAGTGCGGGTATTCGACTCGGCGAACCTGAATACCCGGGGGGGGACGTTTCCACGGCCACTTCCTATCGACCCGACGGGACTGACCGTAGTGAGCGATCAAGCCGTGTATGTTCTGGGCAATTATAACTATTACCCGGCGATGACCTTAGCGACGAAAATCCCTGCGGCCATCATGGGTGACTCTGTAAACGTACTGTCACATGGCTGGGAAGTACCGGTTATCAAAACTCCCAATGCAGCGCCTGAACGGCAGTACAATAATGACCGTAAGAGTGGAGGGACACTCTCGGTGAGTCGATTGGTGCCACCATCAGATCGATACTACGATTATGCTGGTGGTTTTGGAAATCTGCGGTGTGCCGTGGCTCCGTGCACGAGTTTGACCACCGGGAATCCCATGGGCATCAATGCCGCTTTTATTTCTGGCATGGATACGGCGGTACCTGGGGAATCGAACGGCGGGTTACATAACTTCCCGCGGTTTCATGAAGACTGGTCGTTTCGTCCCGACGGACAAGCGGCGTTGAACTATCGTGGTTCGTTTGTGAGCCTAGGGACACCGGTCTATGCCACTGGACCCTGGGGTGGAGCTGGGGAAGCCGTCTACAACATTTACAACGCTCCCATACGGAACTGGGATTACGATGCAAGCTTTAATGATAACCGTTTGTTACCACCACTCACGCCGATGGTGAACCTTTTACAACAGCAGATGTTCACGCGGTTTTATCAGTAGAAGCTAAACGTTATGAACATACTGCGGAGCGAGCTTAAGAGTTTTGGACTGCGGTCGGTACTCAAGCGCGAGACGGGAATCGCGTTGGTGACCGTTCTTGCCTTAATGGGCATCCTTAGTATCCTCGCGGCTACGTATACCCTCACCATTCGTGCGGATACGGCACTGCGTGGTGGCGCGGCTCGTGAACGGGCAGGCTTTTACGCGGCAGAAGCCGGACTCAATAGCGCGATGGCCGAAGCGCACGATTTTTTCGTCAATCAGACCCCACCAGGAGCGGCATATACCAATTCGTTCACGCTTGACTCCGGCAGCCATCAGCGGACAGTCGAGTATCTTGTTGCGCCGGTCCCCGGTAAGAATCCTGCGCCGCCGTCGCTGATTCCGGTCGGACAACCATTCGCCGGGCTCTATACCATTCCTTCCGAGTATACGATCACCTCTATTGCGAAGAATCCTGCCGGTGATGAAGAAGCAACACTTGGAGCGCAGTTCGTCATTAACTCAGTGCCAATCTTTCAGTTTATGGCGTACTCTGAGAACACGCTTGATATACAGAACGCGCCGCCGATGACCGTGAGTGGCCGCATCCATACCAATGGCGATCTGTACCTCAATACCTGGAGTACTCTCACTATCGGTGATCGCCGATCACCTCCTGGGCTGCCTCCGGATAATCCATTTGTACAGATTTCGGCGACTGGGGACATTTATCGCGGTGGGCTCGCCCATGACTGTATGGGGACAGTCATGATTGATAAACAGGAAGATTTGGTTGCTCCGATTCCTGACCTTGATCCGTTGGCATTGTCATGCAGTGGTATAGGAGCCACGGTGGTTGATGCAGCGACCCGTGCCGCCTTTCTGGGATCGTTGCAAGCTGGAGTCGATCGTCTGCAACTTCCCGGACCATTTACATTGACGCGAGGAGAGTCCGGGGTGACCGGCGGCATGTTCTGGCAACGAGCGGATTTACGTATCGTTCTGAACCTCACAGCGAGTCGTCTAATTGGAGCAAATGCGTTTTGTGGAGCAACGCTGGATGCTCCAGGACTCTATCCGATCGAGGTGCAAAACGCTGATGGTAGCCGGAACACCACCAAGACCACTGCCTTATGGCAGTTCATGTGCGAACGCCGCGGAGCGATCTTTTACAACGATATTCCGACGACCCAACCAGCGGTGATGCCTATTCCCGGCAACCCCACGCCTACTGCTGTCGACGATCCCGGGAATCCAGACAATTATGTTCCGCAGTTCGAGATCGGAGAGCCGATCTTCGCCAAACGAGCGGCTCGCGTCTATCGTCGAGTCGGCGAGGACACCAATGGTGACGGGACGGTAGACACCAACGGTGATGGAGTAGTAACGAACAACGATCGCAATGATGATATCTGTCCGCCTAATGGGGGAACCAGACCGGCGTGGCGACCGGATTTCTGTAATGCTTCTTCGCTGGGCCCGTGGAACAGTGCTGGTACACTTCCTATGACTTCGTGGTTTGCTGATAACGACTACCGCCGTGGCGGGTTCTATAACTGGCGTGAGCAGCAATGGGTGATGATGCTGAACGTCAACATCCGCGCGCTGATTGACTGGAACGAGGCGAATAGTACGCCGCTCTTCCCGCTGGAAACGACTGCGGCAAATACGACGGATGGTGGCCTAGTCTTTTTTCTTTCGGTGCAAGCGGCAGACTCGACAACGATACCCCCACCGGCGAACCGTCGTTATGGCGTGCGCATCTTTGACTCGGCGAATCTCAACACACGGGGAAGCACGTTTCCCCGGCCCAATCCTGCCGATCCGACCGGGCTTACGGTGGTAAGCGACCAGGCCATCCATATTCAAGGGAACTACAATTACTATCCGGCGATGACGTTGGCGACCAAGCTCCCGGCTGCGGTGATGGGTGACACGATCAATATCCTCTCGCAAAGCTGGGAAGTGCCGGTGATCGTGAACAGCGCGCAAGGTCCCGAGTCTCAATATAATAACGATCGTAAGACCCCGCACGATCGCGTCCCGGCACGAGTGATAGTGCTCACTGATGGATATTTCATCCAAGGTACGGGTTTACAGTGTGCAGCCGGGCCGTGTACCAACTTTAATACTCCCACGACCTACGGTATTGATGCTGCCTTTCTAGCGAACACTACGCTTTCTCAGCCTGGGGTTTACGGTGGCGGTTTAGAAAACTATCCGCGGTTTTTTGAGAGCTGGAAACCGGGCAATGTGCAGCAGACACTCACTTATGCCGGGTCGTTTGTGAGCTTAGGGACACCCAAATTCGAGACCGGTGCGTTTCAAGGCGCTGGCAGTATTGTCTACGATCCGCCGACGCGCGTTTGGGATTACGACGCGAGTTTTAATAACGTGAAGTTACTGCCGCCGTTGACACCGATGGTCGACCTCTTGCAACAGCAGATGTTCACGCGGTTTTATCAGTAGGGAACGTTCATACTGTTAAAGGATAAAAATTTGCCGAACTATTCATAGGTTGTTAATTTTGTAACAGCGAGTGCAAGGCTAAGTGCCGAGGATTGCTAATAAGCCTTTTGGCATTGGTTTTGCACAGTAGTGATAAGGGAAACTTGACAAAGGCAAACCGCGCGAAAGTGCGGGACGCAAAGCCACTGGCCTACGTCCAACGGCAACGTTGGATAGGGCGGCAGGGCTACCGGGCGAACACAGCTTCCTCATCGGCTGTGGATTTGCACGGGTGACACCTGGAGAAACTTGTTATGTCACCATTGCATTCTTCCTCTTCCACTTCTTTTGCGCACGGGCCGTTGCCGTTGCTTCCCGTGATCGGGGTTGGCCACTCCATAGGTGAAAAAACAGCGAGTGATCGCTTTCCCATACGAGTGGTCGATGCGGCAGTCGCCATGGCGATTCTTGCCCTGCTGGTGGCCTTGCTGGTTCCCACCCTTAGCAACCGAGATTTGCAGTTACCGTCAGTGACGCGAAGCCTTGTTGATCACCTGCGTCTGACGCGTGCGGGAGCGGCCAGCCGTAGCGTACATTTTCGGGTGACCTTTCAACCGCATACGTATGTCATCGAGCAACTCCAGGACGTCGATGGCGACGGAACCTGGGAACCGGACGCCAAACTGCCAGCGTGGCGGGTGACTTTACCGCCGACCGTGGCAATTGAGCATGGCGCCAATACTGTCCTTGAGTTTGACGGACGCGGATCCATAACCCCGACATCCCGCGCCGACACCGTGACTCCGATAAAAGTCGAGATCAAAGACTCAGAGAGTGAAAAGTCTGAGGTGATTGAGATTCTTCCGTCAGGGAAGGTGCAGCGATCATAAAACACGGAGAACATAGACTGATAACCAATCGATAACCGCTTAACGGCTGCAAGGGCTGTCTGACCTGGCAAGACATTCTCAGCCGGACAGGTTCGTACAATTATGGATGTTAAGGAAGGTGGTCTATGAGGTGTGGTGTGAGAGCTGCGCAGGCAGGGTTCACCCTTGCTGAGATGATGATTGTCATATTGATCGGAGGTGTCCTCACGACGCTAGCGATCCCGAACTTTGCGCAGATGCGCCAGGGCTACCGGCTGCGGGGCGCGGCGCGCGAAGTCTTTATCGCCTTACAACGGGCGAGGATGGCGGCAATGAAGGAAAATGCAAACTATCGTATCTATATCACTGGCACGTCAATCGTTGTGCATGACGATCTGAACAGCAATAACGTTGCAGATAGCGGCGAGCCGCTCACTACCACTAATATCCAGGCGGATTTCAGCGGAATCTCGTTCCCTACCGCGCCATCGTCTTCAACTCCGTTAATATTTTCACCAAACGGAACGGCATCAAGTGATACGACCGTGACCGTCAGAAACTCGAGTGGACAACAAAGACAGGTTCACGTCGCCCTTGGCGGTCGCGTTCGGATCGTCATGTAAGGGAGAGCTATGAAGCGCCAGTTTTGTACCAATCAAGGATTTACGCTGCTCGAAGCACTTGTAGCAATGGTCATCCTCTCTATCGGTGTCTTGGGACTCGCGAGTTTACAAGTCGGCATGATCAAAGCCAACGCGTATGCCAAGCGACGAACAGTAGCAACAAATGTCGCCCAGACCCAAATCGAGCGGGTACGACAGGGGCAAGCGTGTACATCATCGCAGAGTGGATCAGGCAACATCTACTCTGTTAGCTGTGCGACGGCATCGGGGCCAAACAGCACTCAGGATGTGACGGTAACAGTGTCGTGGTCTGATCCAACCCAACAATCCGTACAGTTAAAGATCCGTATCTAATCGAACTCGTGTGAGGAATAAAGTGTGAGGAAAAGACAAACAGGATTTACTCTGGTCGAGTTGCTGGTGTCGATTCTCGTGACCGGCATTATGATGGGAGCGATAGTGAGTGCGTTCTCGGCGCAGAATAAATTTAGTGTGCAGCAAGATCGCGTCACCACGCTGGAGGAGAACCTGCGTAACTCGTTGCACCTGATCAGCGATACGTTGCGCAGTGGCGGTTATGGAGTGCCGAAGACGAATCTGGGCAGTTGGATAGGCACAGGGTGGACAACCCTACCGGTCTTGCTCTCAGACAGTAACGCTACTCTCAACGTCGCTTCCTGTACTGCCCCAGCGGTAACGACGCTCGGCCCTGCTGGGGCCGCCGCCGCCGCGACCACGCTTACCGTGGCCTCGAATGCTAACCTGACGGTAGGTCGGACAATCTGGATTAACAGCTCTGAGTTTGCCCAGGTTATATCGAAAAGCGGTACGACGAATATTACGATCGACACCAATCCACTAACGAGCGGAAACCAACCACTCTCGCGAGCCTACGGGGCCAATGCGCCCATCTGTCAAATCGATGTGACAAGTTTCTCCTTAAACGCATCTGGGAAAACACTCGGGCTGCTCCGTAATGGAACAAGTATCGGGACGCTGGCAGAGAATATCAGTGCGATGCAAGTGGTGACGCAGGTCGCCGGCACGCGCTACCAAATTACGCTGACCGGGACAACCACTGATCCGAAGACAGGCGACACCATCACTCGCAGCCTCTCCACGGATATCACGTTAGCCAACCGACTCTAATTTTTTCGTACACACTCATTGGCCTGTGCACGTGTTCACACTGGAGGAAGACATGAAACAGAAGAACGAACCGCCCGCATTGAAGCCCTCATTGGAAAACAAAATGCTCTTGCGTACGACTCGTTGGACCTTCTGTTGGCGTGTTTTACGGCAGCAAGACGGCATGGCTTTGGTCCTGGCGCTGGTTGCAGTGCTATTAGTTGCAATGCTAAGCATCTCTGGAGTGGTGACGTCACGGGGCGAACTGCAAATGGCCTCCAATGAGCAAAATGCGAAACGTACTTTGGATATCGCAGATGCTGGCCTGCGGCATGCCTTCAAAGTCATTGGGAGTACGGCAGCCAATGGCTATCTGAATGGGTTTAACGATGAATTAAGTAACGGCGGAGCGGGTGGAATCCTGGCGAGTATGGGTGGTACCGAGGTGTCGTTGAATAACGCTGGAACAGTGAAATGCCGATTCTTTCAGTTCGGCGGCAGTGGCAGCAACGATGGATACTGTATTCGCGCGGTGGACAATAACGACGACAGCGATCAGACCACTGATAGTGATCAAAAAATCTTGATCATTGCGCGTGGGCAATACGCAACAGCAACGGGTACGGCAGAGAAGATCATCGAAGCCCAAGCCCGCCCTGTGGTTCCCTGTGCGATTACGACTGGAACGCGGGATATCGAGGCGGGTGGCAATATGGGAACCAGCGATCTCGTGATTAATACCGTTGATGGG
>JAYVFX010000797.1:0-2220 GCA_043772795.1 Deltaproteobacteria bacterium | reverse complement strand
CTCCGCGCCCTCCAGGCAAAACACAACAGTCGAGTTATTGATTTAGCCACCCATCACCAAAATCTGGAATTGCAGATGGAGGAGGTGAGCGTCTCCTCCTCGTCACCATGTAAAGGAGGTACGCTTCGTGCCTCAGGACTAACCGAGCAACCAGGAATCATAGTGGTCGCAATCAAACGTGCCTCTGGAAAGATGCTGTTTAATCCGAACGCAGAAGAGAAACTTGAAGCCGGTGACAGTGTCATTGCTTTGGCTGAAGCGCAACAACTGAAGGAAATCGAACGGCGTCTACGAGGAGAAGGATAACTGACAATCCATCGAAGTGTAGACACGTCCTGGTGGGGTGTCTCTCCAAGGAAATCCGCTCCCTTTTCCTTGGAGAGACGCGTGAATTCTTTCGTGTCGTCACACGTCTAAGCTCTTGTTTCCCTTATCGTCCTTTTCTTGAGGACTTCTTGATTTTGTAACGGGGATGGACATGACAGAGTCTATGATAAAACACGACCTACCAGCTATTGCTCCCTTGGCTGAACCCCCTCCTGCTGTTGCTGAGCGTATCGGTAAACAGCCTGAGTGTGCCCTCTTATGGGCAGTGTTGGAGAACGGTCTGGGGACGTATATGCGCTATGTGACTGCGGCTAACCGACGTGGCAAACGCTTGTTTCATGAGGCGGACGTGTGGATTATGCAGGATGATGCGACCTGGCTATGTAGCTTTATAAACATCTGTCACGTGTTAGGGCTTGATCCTGAATATTTACGCATGGGCTTACGCCGCTGGCGTGCAACTCACGCACCTCAGGCACTTCGTGAAGCTGCGTAGTGACATCCTTCCCCCTATCCCCTTTCGTTGAAAGCTGGGCCACAATAGAAATGCATGCTCAGCACGGTCAATATCGAACGGGGTACCTGCTACGTGCTCTTTGCCTACGACCTCGCGCTCTCGATCGATCTCGATGAGGTCGAGCGCCGCCTTGATACGAAGGTCCAACGCGAAACCCTCAAGCACGAACACCCTGCTCCGTCCTATTTCGAGTATCGTCCAGCCCCGGTCCGCGTAACGCAGAGCGCGGAATCCCTGGCCCTTGGCGACTATCGGACGGCGACCTCAGTTGACCTTGTCCTCTACGACTTCGGTGCGGTTTCAGTTATCTACAGTATCCCGTTGACGGGGCCACTCTCAGGGCTTTTGGCGTTAAGCGAAAGCCTCTATGACAACGCGCTGCTTTTGGCGGATTCGCGGCAACGGGTTGAACAGCTCACCATCACGATTGAGGGTACGCTCACCAAGGGGCGATTGTCGGACGTCGTCGAAGATTACGCCATTTTTCAGGTCGAGGCGTTTTCTTTACCGAGTTCACCAGAAGAACTTTGCTCTTCTCAAGCGCAAACGATCGCCCAGATTCTCCGTGCTGAGCGTCAGATCCTATCCTTTCAAGAAGTACAAGAGGCCTTGTCTCAGCGACTGTCCTTTAGTGCCTCGGATGTGATTCTCATCGACTGGCATGCGGCTCTTGTCGTCGATAGCCCAGGGGATGATGTCCGTGCAGTGTTGGAGTTTGCCAATGTCGAACTCTTAGAGATGCGTTATCTGGATCAACGCCTTGATGATGCGCTCGATCGTTCGTACTCGGCCTTGTCACGCAAGCGGCCGTGGGGGGTGTTGCGATTGCTTGGTCGGCCCCGTGAGGAACTTCGCTATATTGCGCGCTTGCAAGCAGATAATGCAATTTTGTTTGAAGGTGTGAACAATGCGCTCAAGTTGTTAGGCGATCAGTACTTGGCGCGTGTGTACCGTCTTGTCTCCGACCGGTTTCATTTGTCTGAGTGGGACGCGAGCATCCTGCGCAAACTACAGACGCTGGAAAGCATCTATCAGAAAATGTCAGATGAGGCAGTGGATCGACGTATGGAGCTTCTGGAGTGGATTATTATCATTCTGATTGCGGTTGAGATTGCGCTCTCTTTCATTCCGGGCATTCGTCACTAAGAGGGTGTCTGCAAACTTCCGAGGGTACGTCATTGCGAGCCCCCTTCGACAAGCTCAGGACAGGCTTCGACTGCGCTCAGGATAAACTCCGCGAAGCAATTTCTGCCCGAAAACGAGATTGCTTCGTCGCTTTCAGCTCCTCGCAATGACAGGAACTTACGGTTTGCAGACCCACGCTTAGCCAGGAAAGAGGAGAACACACGAAAGAAAAGACTTGCAGTGCCGCAAGG
>JAYVFX010000796.1:0-7220 GCA_043772795.1 Deltaproteobacteria bacterium | reverse complement strand
ATAGAGGCCTACCGGATTTTAGTTTCGTATGGCAAGATGTACGTCTGAAGCTTGCCCCGTCGATTAGGTATCAGACACGCTAGGGCGAGAATCTTCGTGTCTTTTAGGAGGAATCCGTTCTTGTGAATCCAGTTGCCGTTGTCGCTATCTCTCACCTTCGTCATGTATATGGTGCCCGAGTTGCCGTAGATGATGTGTCATTTTCCATCTCTTCTGGCGAGATTTTTGCCCTCCTTGGACCGAACGGCGGGGGAAAATCAACTCTCTTCAAGATTCTCTCGACCTTAATTCCAGCAACGAGTGGAGATGTTCGCCTATTTGGCGAGGATATCCTGCGTAATCCACAAGGAGTACGCGCCCGTATCGGTGTTGTTTTTCAGCATCCGAGCCTAGACCCTAAACTGACAGTTGCAGAAAATTTAAGATGCCATGGGCATTTGTACGGAATGAGCGGAAAGACCCTGCGGGATCGAATGGATGTTGTCCTTCAACGGTTAGTCTTAACTGACCGAGCCCAAGACATGGTTGGAACCCTCTCCGGTGGGTTGCAGCGACGTGTGGAATTAGCCAAAGGATTGCTCCATCAACCAGCCTTACTGTTGCTCGATGAACCGAGTACTGGACTCGACCCTGGTGCACGCAGAGACTTCACTGACTATCTCCACTTCCTGCGAGACCAAGGAGGAACAACGATTGTGCTGACCACGCATATAATGGAAGAAGCCGAACGTTGTGATCGCGTTGGCATCCTCCATCAAGGGAAATTGGTCGCACTTGATTCCCCAGGCAAACTGAAGGAATGTGTTGGAGGAGACGTTGTCGCCATCCGTGCGCAGGATGTCTCTTCTCTACGAGTGAAAATCATAGAGCGTTTTGCGTGTGAACCGATGCTAGTCGACGGAACGCTTCGGATCGCGCGATCACAAGGACATGAGTTTGTTCGTGACGTTGTTGAGGCCTTTCCTGGAGAGGTGCAGTCTGTCACGTTCGGAAAGCCGACGTTGGAAGATGTGTTCATCCACCAAACTGGCCATCGGTTTTGGGAAGAGGCGGAGAGTATGGAGCAAACGGCATGAGTGGTTTTTGGTTACCGGTGTTTACGCTTTGGCAGAGAGAAATCCTTCGTTTCGTACGGCAACGGAGCCGCTTGGTCGGAGCATTTGCTCAGCCCTTGGCGTTTTGGCTGCTGCTTGGCGGAGGGTTTAGTGCTTCCTTTCGACCTCCTGGAGCGCCCCAGGGCAGTGGGTATCTTGAGTACTTCTATCCTGGGATCATTCTCTTGGCATTATTATTCACTGCTATCTTTGCGACTATTGCTGTTATCGAGGATCGCAAGATGGGCTTCCTCCAAGGCGTTCTTGTCGCGCCGGTCTCGCGTATGAGTGTCATTCTCGGACAATCCCTTGGCAGTACTACTCTGGCTGTCGTACAAGGTGTGTTGCTGTTGTTGCTTGCGCCAGTGGTTGGGATCCACCTCAGCCTCGCCTCGGCGTTGTCAGCCATCGGTGTGATGTTTCTTGTTGCTTTAGCCTTGAGTAACCTGGGGTTGATCATCGCGTGGCGGATGGACTCAGTCCAAGGATTTCATGCGATCATGAACCTGATTCTTATGCCCATTTGGTTTCTTTCTGGGGCATTCTTTCCCGCCGCGGGGTTACCGACGTGGTTTTCGTGGATCATGCAGTTGAATCCCTTGACCTATGGGATGGCTGCCCTACGGCGGTGTTTATACTTTGCGACTCCTGAAACAGTAGGGGCGATTCCGCCGTTATTACCCTCTTTGTTCGTTACCGTGCTGTTTGCACTTGGCTCTTTTTTCCTGGCTGCCTACACAGCACGACGGCATCTACAGTAACAATTGCTTTCCACCTAAAGGCCAGAGCCAAGCCTACCGATAGCAATCAGGTGATGATCGACAAGGTAGGTAGGGCGACTTCCTGCGTACAGCGAGCCGACCCTCACACGTACCGTTGAGTAGTCGTGGGAAACAAAAACGATGAATGCAGAAAACCGGAATCTCTTGCAATTGCGTATTCTGATGTGTTTGGGAGTCCTGTTACTTCTGGCGGATCTTGTCGAGAGACAAAGCCTCGGGCTGAAAGTCCCATGGCTGATTTCTGTGTATCTGATTGGCGCAAGTTTCTACTTTGCCAAGTACGCACGAAAGATGGTGCTGGAACGGAGAGAGGAAGTCCTTACTTACTTTCTCTTCCCAGGGGCGTTTGTGACTGCCCTCGTTCCTGCCTATACGCTCTTTCTCTTTCTGGCAGGAGCATGGTAGATAGAGAACTACAGTCTGCGTATTCTTGTCTCTGCCGTTACCCCGGTTGTGATGGGTAGATGTGGTAGAGCAGCAAATAAATAATCACTCCGGTCACTGAAACGTATAACCAAATAGGGAACGTCCACCGCGCAATCCGGCGGTGTTTTTCTAGTTCTTGTCTCAATGCGCGATAGAGAGTGATCAGGGTAAGTATGGGTACTATAGCAGCCAGGACAGTGTGTGACAGCAGAATGGTAAAGTAAACTGGTCGGATCCACCCCACACCTGCGAAGCGTGTCGTGCCAGCATGCGCATGATAATACAGGTAAGAACAGAGAAACAGGAGCGAAACGACAAAGGCGGAGACCATGCAGAGCCGGTGAGCGGATATATTTTGTTGGCGAATACAGTAATAACCAGCGATCAGCAATACTGCACTGGTCATGTTCAGACCCGCGTTGAGGGAGGGGAGTTGTGAAAGCTCCAACATACAAAATCCGTGTGATAGCTTGTGATAATCGGCGCTAGGGCAGGTAAACAACCAGAAGGACGAACAACCAGGATACATCAACGAAATACCAGTACAGAGCTGCAATGAGCACTGGACCTGTATTCTGGTGATGGTAACGACCCCGCAGCCCTTGTAGAAGGATAACAGCCAAGTACACAAGCCCCGCGATCACGTGACATCCATGGAACCCCGTGAGGATGTAAAAAGAAGCACCGAATAACTGTGCTCCCCATGGGTTATGCACCAGAGTGAACCCCTGGCGAATGAGGTGCGACCATTCCCAAGCTTGCAAGAGCAGGAACGAAGACCCGCCGATTAAGGTGAGCAGGAGACAGGTTCTGAAACGTGACTGCTGTCCTTGTTTGATCGCGGCTAAAGAAAGAGCCAGAGTGCCACTGCTGGCAAACAGGAGGCCGGTCATGATTCCTACGACCGGGAGATTGAGAACATCAGCAGGCGCTGGCCAGTCCTGACTCCATGCCTGTAAAAGGTGGCTACTCACAAGTAACGTCGCAAAGGTGACGGCGTCGCTAATGAGGAACGCCCACATCCCCAGCCTTCCCGACTGTATGTGAGGATACCTCGCTTCGACTTCGACCGCGGGAGTAGGTGTTTGTATGACGAGTGAAGAGTCCGTCACTTCAGATCCTGCGCGTGGTCTTGTAGCGGGATCAGCCTCATCTGTGCTGTGGAGGAAAGCCGACGCGCGCTGCGTGAGTGATAATAGAGCCACCCACCGATTATGCCGACTACCAAAAATGGGGCAACCAACAAAATGAGTACTCCCCAGAATAGCCCTTGAGCCATGGGGTCACTTCCGCCTGGCATCACTGTCTGACACATTGCGCATCCTTGGGCAAAACTCCCTGTGAATGCGAGATGTTCCCCAAACAGAATCAGCAAGATGCCCAACGTCTTTGGCTGTATGAGCAAAGGCAAGCGATGCGAAAAATAACCGAACACAGGATTCCCTTGATCTCAACTGAGATAGACCAGCGGAAATAGGATAGCCCACACCGCACCGACGAAATACCAGTACAAACCACACAATTCAGCTCTCATAAGATACGACGCCCGCAGTTGTCCATGTTTTGCCCACCGGATAACGACCCAGAGCCAGACAACCGCTCCGAGCACGTGCAGAGCATGACAGCCAATTAGCAGATAAAAAGTCGAGCCATAGATCCGGGCTTTCGTCATTACTCCTTCGTGCAGAATCTGTGCCCATTCGTAGCCTTGGATGCAAAGAAAGAGTATCCCGAAAAAGCCGGTGATACTCAGGAATGAGGCAAGTTTCTCTTGATTGTCTGCTCGGCCTGCCAGGAGTGCTTGGCGCATCGTGTAACAACTGAGCATCAAAAAGGCTGTGTTGATCCACGTGACTCGAATCGGGAGATAGAGGTGGGCAGGGGGCCAGTGGAGGCTCCCAAAACGAAGTGCGACATAAACAGCGAGCAGCCCAGCAAACAGCATAGCCTCAGAGCCAATGAACAAGAGCATGGCAAGGTAGGCACTGCTAATGGAAGAAACTGTTGGTGAGGTCTGCGTATTGTGGTTGAGCTGAGGTCGTTGTCGTTTAACTGGAAATTCAATGACTTTACCAAACGAAGGTTCGTGGCTTGGCATTGTGTTTCCCTTGCCAGTCCACGATTAGAGTCTGTCCCAGGCGAGGGCGGTGAGGATTGCGGGCAGATAAATCAGTGAGGCAAAGAGAAGCTGCCGTGCAGCAACCGTCGAACAAGAGCGGGCAAAACTGATTCCATACCAGAGAAAGAGGCCACCAAGAAAAAATGCCGCGATGCCGTATCCCATGCCTGCGAAACCGGTGAGCACTGGCAGAAATCCGACCGCAAAAAGGAGTGCGCAATTAAGTACCACCTGACGTCCGGTGGCTTTTCCAGTAGGGTCAATGACAGGAAGTAAACAAAACTTTGCTTTGGCGAAGTCCTCGCGGTACAACCAGCCGATCGCCAGCGAATGTGGCATCTGCCAGAGGAACATAATCGTGAATAGGATCCAAGCCTCGATCCCAAGCGAACCGCGTACAGCTGCCCAACCAATAACGGGCGGGAGCGCTCCAGGAACTGCGCCGACAATACTGCACAGCGAGGTTCGCTGTTTCAGTGGTGTGTACATCAGGAGATATGTAACAGTGATAAGTGAGGTGATGAGCGCACTGCGCCATAACGACGCCCATGCAAGATAGGCAAGTCCACCGATTGTGAGTATGAGACTGAACACCAATGCGTCGACCGGTAGCAATCTTCCGTCAGGAAGTGGTCGGGTCCGTGTCCGAACCATGAGAGCGTCAGCTTCACGTTCCATCAGTTGATTGAGGGCGAGGGTACCGCCGCCGACGAGGGCGGTGCCGATAAGCGTATGAAGCAGGACTAAATAATCGGGAGTCCCTTGCGTACCAAGATAAAATCCTGCTGCGGTGGTAAGCAAAATCATAGCGACAATTCGCGGCTTCGTCAGCTCGAAGTAAGCGACTGCTCGTCGTCGTATTCGGTGAGCTGGAACATCAAGAACGAGATTCGTATCTGTCGATGGTGTCATAGAGAAGCCTGCTTCGATACTGTCTGCGATTGTAGCGTGAGCGGGAGAGGCGTCAACAGACGATACGATCGTAGAGCCAAAATAAGACATGTCACAAGCATAAGCGCGCCTACAACGACATGAGTTGTTGCAAGCGGCACAACATAGGGATTCAAGATGGATCCAGCTTGAGTGAATTTTCCCAGGTAGGCACCAATACCAAGCAGCAACTGGACAACAAGAAGACTGAGTAAAAAACGTGCTGTCTTCACCAGTAGCGGAATGCTGCTGGTGTTCCGCGTCACTCGTGCTGTCAGCAATATCACGTGGACGGAAACGAGGATTGCCCCGATGATATGGAGCAGATCGGCCTCTCCACGATGACGTAGGATCGCACCAAAAATTAACTGGACATAGATGAGTCCGGTGGTGATAACGCCAAGGCGCTGGACGCGTCCTGCATCTGGAGCAGCTTTTGCAACAATCGGGACGCGCCACTCAGCTGAAGTGAAGAGGACCAGGCTGGCAGCAAGGGCGAAGAATGCCTGGGCAAAGCAGGCATGGATGATCGCGAGTGTTTGCTTTACCAAGGTCACGCGTAAGCCGCCGAGGATGCCTTGAACAATGATAGCGCCAAGAGCACTTACTCCAAGCCAGCGTAACCATGAGCGTGGCTCTTTAACCCACAGTGAGATAGTGAGAAGGATGGTCAGAAAACCGACAAGCGAACCAAAGAGGCGATGACTATGTTCGTAGAAGATCCCCCCTACCATCTTTGACCAGGGGTACAGGAACATGTTCTTGCCAAATGTGGTGGGCCAGTCTGGTACAGCCATTCCAGAATCTGTGCTCGTCACTAGTCCGCCAATAAATAACAGCGGTACAGTTGCGAATGTGGTGAGCACTGCGAATCGGTGGGGCCACGGTGAAGGTGATTCAAGGTTCAGCGAAGAGGTTTCCATAATCGATCTAATGCGCGGTAACTGTAGCCGGGCCAAGGAAACGATCCTGTGGCAACCAATCCTCGGGTACCAATGGTGAACTGTATTCGTACGGGCCACGATATATGGTTGGCGTCGCCACGAAATTACCATGCGTGGGCGGAGAGGGGACACTCCATTCAAGCGTGTTCGCGAACCATGGATTGGCCGTTGCCTTGCGGCCACTCCAGAGGCTCCAAACCAAGTTCACACAAAATGGCAATTGCGCGAGAAATAAACAGAAGGCGCTGTAGGTGATGAAGTGATTCCATTCCTGCATAGGCTGAAGAAACTCATACTGAGTCGGATTGTAGATGCGGCGCATATGACCAGCAACTCCCAGGAAGTGCATAGGAAAGAAGGTCGTGTTGAAGAACAAATACGTGAGACAAAAATGCACTTTCCCCAGTGTTTCGTGCAGGAGGCGTCCGAACATCTTGGGAAACCAATAATATAACCCGGCGAACATGCCAAAGATAATTCCTGCAACGACGTAGTGAAAATGGGCAACAACAAAGTAGGTGTCGTGAATATAGATGTCGACTGGGGCTGAGGCCATATAGATACCGCTCAGGCCACCAATGACGAAGTTAGAAACAAAACCAAGGGCAAACAGCATGGGGCTAGTGAAGTGGATACTTCCTCCCCACAGGGTCCCGAGCCAATTGAAAGTCTTAATCGCAGACGGAACAGCGATGACCATTGTTGTCAGCATGAAGGCAGTACCGAGGGCGGGATTCATGCCACTTTGGAACATGTGATGCCCCCAGACAACCCAGGACAAGAGAGCGAGGGAGATCATGGACAAGACCATCGCGTGATAGCCAAAGATCGGCTTGCGTGAGAAGGTCGACAGAATTTCCGAAGTGACTCCCATTGCGGGGAGCACCAAAATGTACACCTCGGGATGGCCGAAAAACCAGAACAG
>JAYVFX010000795.1:0-4035 GCA_043772795.1 Deltaproteobacteria bacterium | reverse complement strand
CTCTAGATACGCGAGGACAGACTCTTGACTAGGCTGTGTCTCGGCCCAATCCCACTCCTTTACGAGATCCTCAGAGAACGTGTAACAGTAGAAGGGGCTACCCGGACCATCGACCCGCGCACCGGGGTAGCGATTCCACCACCAGGTGCCGCCTACACCGGTGGCGCCGTCGTAGACGCGGACCGAGAGACCCATCGTGCGCAGGTGGTGCAGAGCGTACAGGCCGCCAACGCCCGCTCCGATAACCACCGCATCATAGTGCTCGACCGCTCCGTTCCCTTGTGGCTTTTGTGAGTGTTGATCTATGTTTGTCATGGTGTTCCTTCCTTATCCTCTCTCGTCAGGTTATCGCTTAGATATATCTCATTACGATCAGGCTTGTGAATAACGTGGTTCCACTTTCCTCTTCACACTCTCAGGCTCTCGGCAGTGTGAAGAACCACCAGTGAAATTCCTGTTCCTGTGGCGTGCGACATACTTCTCAGAAGCGACCTGATCAGATCTGTAATTCACTAACAATGAGTTTTTTTCTCCTGCGCCTCCAGCTCTTCCGGCGAGTGCGTATCTTCGGTCGTCTCATTGTGTCCTTTGGCCAGAGCAGCGTAGGGAAGGGATATCGGTAGAAGAACTTCCTGTGACTTCCTTCCCTTCATTGGTGAGGCACCTTAAAAAATAAGGCGAAGAAGCAAGGGAGGAGGTCCGCAGGGCTGTCCATTTTTTCTTACTTTTTCGGACATAGAAATCTCTTTCCTTTTTCAGACAAACCGCCTTAGTCAGGCTCCGTAAGCAATCTAGGATTCCAACAATCCTGCCGTTCTCAAGTGTGTGAAGTTCGTAACAGGAATCCTCCGACGCGAGAGAGACAAGTATAGATCAAGGTCATCTGTTAGCACTTCCGTCTCTTGTGTGGCACTCATCAGGATTGCCGCATCCGTCAAACCCAGACGATTGAAATCGGGCTCATTACAAGCTAAGGCACTCTGGATGTAGAATTCATTCCATACGCTCAAACCCGCCGCGAGAATCGCCCGAGCCTTCCGAAGATAATCACCAGACAGCGCCCCGATGAGGTTACTGGTTTCTGTAGCGATATTTGGGAGAATCATTACGTGTGAGAACCGAGTGAGGTATCTGGCTAGTATCTGATGGTCTTCAATAGAATATCTCTTAGTGCGGCGGTTTCGTAACACTTCATCTTTTGACACTTCTCCTACGATCCATAGAGTTAAAAGATTGGCATCGATAAGGACTGTAGACTGTTCAGCCATTTCTCAATCTCGCATCTTCATTGACACAACTTGTCCGTTATCCGCGTTTATCATGAAGACCTTATATACTCGCGGGACAGGCTCGATTGTTGCGTTAGCCAAACCTGCAAATCCTCCAATCTGCTTTGTGGCTGGTTCCACCCAGCTAACAGTTACGAACCACTTCTTTTCGTCCTCTGAGGAGTAAATTTCCTCGACCCGCAATTGTTTGATTTCCTCTGGGGTGTACACCTGATCCATAAATTGACGTGCAGAAAGGACTGCTGACTGTACAGGAATCATCGATACCCTCCACTGCGAAAGGCAGGGTCATATAATTTCATGAACCGTATTCTTCGTGGTTATTAGCAGAAAGAAATTCCTATTGGTAGACATAATATTTGTCCAGTAATTCCTGGATTTCCGATCAGGTGGTGAATCGAGCAAAAACAAGTCCTTGCATGTCCGGTAACTCAGTCCGAAAACCCTAGTCACAGCTCCTCGCAAAAGCTATCAAACTTTCCCCCTGTGGCCCGATTCCAAGGCTGTAGCCACCTTAAGCGTTCGCTCACACGATGGCCTTACCTTTTCACCTCGGTGTCGCGTGCCTTCTCTCTGGGTTCCTCAAGGGCATGATACTCGGACGCGGCTAATTCAATTGCATCTTCCTCATATGGAGCGTGCTCCCGTCGGCGTTTTTTCACGTTCCACCAGGCATACCCGATACCAATCACCGCCACCGCGACAAGCCCAGAAAAGAAGAGGAGAAAGAAGGCCACAAAGAGCGGCAGGAACAGTAGCAGCGCGGCAATCGCGATCAGGTTGCCCCAGAATCCGCTGAGCCTCAGCACGTACATTTTTCCCTGTCGGTTCGGTCGCGTATATGAGTGATCAGAGATGTTTCGCTTTGTCATTTCCGTCCTATCCACTGGGGTGTGTATATTCTCTCTTTCATTGTCATCCCCTCCCTTTTGCATGTCCACCCCCTCTCTTTCAGCACCGAATGGTCGGGCCGCAGCTTTTGCCTAACCCTGGGTCGCAAGTTCGGATGTATCCTTGAGGTTCTCTGCAACACAACTATAATGTTGTGTCGATGATTCCCCCTTTCCAGTCTTCTGGTACGCTTCCGCCAGGTATCCATGCGGCCACCTGGAAGCAAATCGAGACGTGCTTTGGATTTACGCCGAAGCGGAAGCAATTGTTGGCGGGATTGCAGGAAGCGCTCGTCTTATTGAAACGCGCTGGCTGTCGGCGAGTGTACATTGATGGCAGTTTTGTCACCACGAAACCGAACCCTGGTGATATTGATGTGTGTTGGGCGATTGCAGGGGTTGACCCTGATGTACTGGACCCGGTGTTCTTAGACTTCTCCCAGTCACGAGCACGACAGAAAGCTCGCTTTGGGAGCGAGTTCTTTCCAGCTGATCTGCCAGAGGGATTAACAGGGAAGACGTTTCTGGAATTTTTTCAAACGGACAAGACGACCGGACTACCGAAAGGTATTGTGATCCTGAATGTGAGGAGCTGGCGACCATGATTAAGAATGAACGACAATATCGGATTACCAAAGCGCAGGCAGAGAATTTTTGCCAGACGATTGCGGAACTGAAGAGTAGCCAATCCCAAGGTACCCACCCAGTGTTACGCAAAGCACAGAGGGAGGCGTTGAAGAGTCAGCTTGCCGACTTGCAGCGAGAACTCAGGGAGTATGAGCGGTTGCGAGCAGGTAAGCAGAAAATCGTCGCGCTGGGATCGTTAGAAGAACTCCCCAAGACCTTGATTCAGGCGCGGATCATCAGTGGACTGAGCCAAGAAGCATTAGCCGCCAAGCTCGGACTCAAGCCACAACAAGTACAGCGGTATGAAGCCACTGAGTACCGTTCTGCAAGTCTAGAACGAGTGACGGAGGTGGCCCGTGTTCTCGGCGTCAAATTGCGCCAGCCGGCAGAGATCCGACTAGCGTCCTAACCGTCAATAGTGCGCTCCCGCACGTGGTGGTGCATCACGTTTCGCTCACGATGCAATGCGATCGCTGTGAGCGGCCAACTCGGAGGCTAGATCGCCCGCCACTCGGGTATGCTTCATCACCCGTGCTTCGCGATAGTCGAACGGGCGTGCGCGGTGTAGCACACAGCGGTTGTCCCACACCACGACATCGCCAGGCTGCCACGCATGACTGTACGTGCGCGGCGCCTGACACGCAAACGTCACGAGACTGTCAAGGAGCTTTTCCGACTCCTCAGGCGTAAGACCGGGAATGTCGTAGGCATGGCGGCCAATGAAGAGCGACTTGCGCCCCGTCACGGGATGGACCTTCACCAAGGGGCGCAGTGGCGGCTCGCCGGTGTGAAATCCGTAACTCGACCCGCGCTCGGCCTTGTGGCCTATGCGGCCCTGCGAATAGTACAGCGAGTGATAAGCCGAGAGCTTGGCGATGCGTGCTTTGGTCACCTCGTCGAGCGCATCGTAGGCAGCGCGCATGTCCGCCCACTCGGTCTGTCCGCCAGCTGCGGGGACAACACGCGCTGACAGGACGGAGGCCTTCGCCGCAAGCGGCATGTAGGAGCTGTCGGTATGCCAGCCTTCGTTGCCGCGCATGAGCTGCATGCCAGGTTCCTCGTCTGTCATCACCGTGCCGTCGGCGCGCTGATTGCTGATCGGCACGATCTCGCGGTCAGCCACCAGGTGCTCGATAGCGCCGAACCGGCGGCCGAAGCCGATCTGCGCGGCGTCGCTGAGATGCTGGCCAGGAAAGATCAGCACGGCATGGGCATGGAAGGCACGCTCG
>JAYVFX010000794.1:0-2767 GCA_043772795.1 Deltaproteobacteria bacterium | reverse complement strand
TATCTCCTGGCGGAAAAACCCTTCGTTCTACACCGTATGCAATAATTTCTTCTAGGAAATGCTGAATCCGATTTTCTCCTTCAAGCAGGCGTCGTCGCTCCGCCACCGTCAATGATTTTAACTCTTGGTATGCAAGAACAGTATAACGACGCAGTTCTTCTACGAGGCGCACATACGATTGATAAGCAAGCCAGAGCAACTCCTTCGGATTTACTCCTTCTGCTTTCATCCGTTCGAACTCTGCTTGCTGGTCCTGTAACGTCGCTTCTGTCCGTTCTTGATTGCGAGAAAAGAGAAAAAACAGAATCTCTTCCTTGCTCGTGAAATAATTGAACACCGACCCCACACTCAGTCCAGCCTTCTGGGCAATCTCGCGGACACTGGTGCTGTGATAGCCACAGTTCAAAAACAGTATCGCCGCAGCATTCGCGATGCGTTCTTTCCCTTCGAGGAGGCGCACCTCATCAGCCACTTGCGAAACTGCCTTACGTTTCCTTCGGAGGACTTGTGCCTTCACTCCAGCCTCCCTTTTGCGGTTATCTTCATGTCATCTTCTGAGTGAGTGTTCATTTCGTTTGCCTCATACGCCACAACGCTCCACTTTGTCAAGGAGAACGAGATAGAGAGTCACGAGACTCCGGAAATCTCCAGCCTTTTCCCGCTTTTCACTCTTCATTCTTAATTCTTCATTTTCTTTCTACGGACGCATAACCTTCCCCGGCAACCCGCCTTGATACACGCCGTCAGAAAATAAGACGTTTCCACCTACGATCGTATGGTGGATCCCTTGGGATCGTTCAATAAGGCGCGGTTTTCCTCCTGGCAGATCATGAACCCATTCAGGTGGATGTACTCCAACCGTTCCAGGATCAAATATCACGAGGTCAGCATCCATACCCACCGCAACACGTCCTTTCTTCGTCTGCCCAAGAAATCTCGCTGGCTCCGACGTCAGCCGCCGTACGCCCTCTTCCCAGCTCATCGCTTGTCGCTTCCGTACCCATTCACTCAAAAGATACGTCGGCACACCGGCATCGCAATGCTGGTCCACATGCGCCCCCGCGTCGGACAAACCAATCAAAACATCGGGATGAGTGATCAACTCCCGAACTTCATCTGGATCCGTATTAATCACTGAAAGTGTAATCCCTAGCTCCAGCTCTTCATCAATAGCGAGATCAAGAATCGTATCGATTGGGTCTCGTTCCCATAATGCAGCAATCTCAGCAATACTTTTGTTAACATAGCGCTTGTTGTGATCCTTCTCGACCCGCACGACATGCACACGATCCCACTGGTTCGTAAAGATCGCACCGCCTTTTTTCAGATCACGACGGAAGGCTTCGCGAAACTCAGCCCTCCGATAGAGCGCAAGTTGCTCTGCAACGGAACGATTAAATGCCTCTTTCCAAGATGGCAAACTCGCAAAAATAAAGGGGACTTTCATGGTATAATATTGCTGGATCGGTCGCGGTGTCACTTGCGGTGGGATCCGGAGTCCACGCCGAAGGAACGGCTCGATACGAGACAACGCTGACCGACACACTCCAGGCATATCCGATCGACCAAGTAACGCCAGCCACGTCACTGGCCGCTGGCTTTCTGTCGCCACAGCCACTAACAGGTCAAGTTCCTCCTCTGTCAGCACACTGACACTCTTGGTGAGGGCGATCTCGATAACCCCGCGCCCAAGCTCGCGCATCACTCGACCCAAGGCACACAGTTCTTCTTTTGTCGCCAGTCGACTAGCCAGCGGTTTTCCCTGATATCCAATATGCTGGTTGAGTAGACTCAAAGAAAATCCATATGCCCCTGCCTCCATCGCCTGCCGGAACAACACCGTCATCTGGTCGAGTTCCGTAGCTGTCGCGGATCGTTCCGACGCAGCTTTCCCCATCACGTAGTAACGAAAACTGGACAATGGAACCAAGAATCCGGCATTCAGTGCTACTCCACGACTCACGATCGTATCCATGTATTGTGGAAAACTCTCCCACTCGTCCCAGGCTACTCCGTCTAACAGCACCTCGTGAGGCATTGCCTCAACATTCACCAAATCCCACGCCACGATTTCTTTCTCACTTGGTCGACATGGGGCAACTCCCACTCCACAGTTACCCATGAGTACCGAAGTGACGCCATGCCACCCGGAACATGTCAGCAGCGGATCCCACGATACCTGCGCATCGTAATGGGTATGAATATCAATAAAACCCGGAGCCACGACCAAGCCTTCAGCGTTGATCGTACGTGAAGCACTCCCCGAAATTTCCCCGACCTCGACGATTATTCCCTCACGTACGCCGATTGATCCATGGAACTGCGGTCTCCCCGTTCCATCACAAATCTCCGCATTTTTGATTAACAGATCGTAAGTCATACTTCCCCCTTTTTCTCTTTAATCCGTTATCCATTTCCCCGTTTCACCTTCTCTCTACTGACTACTGAATGCTAACTACCGACTACTTTTTCCTTGCTCCATCACATACCGTGCAATCTGTTCGTGGGTCGCAAACCAGACGCCGGGCTTCTTCTTCATGTACGTAATCAAACGCTCCAACATCTGCATCCGATATCGATGCCCGATAACCTGCGGATGCATCACCAAGATAAATGTTGTTCCCTCCGCATATGCGCCGTCGAACTCCCCCGCCCACACGGAGTACACATCATTCGGATTCCGTAGCCCCACATGGTGGCTCGACCAACTCAACTGAAAGTACGGCCAATCGTCGAGAATCCATTCCACTGGCAACTCACTCACTCC